>ONTX01000340.1 GCA_900320825.1 uncultured Lachnospiraceae bacterium
CAGGGATACGATGCGGATGAGGAGATCATAAAGGTTGCCCGCAAGAACGCCTCGGACGCAGGCGTGGATAAACTGATACATTTTCAGACAAGGGATGTTGCGGCTTTGTCTCATCCGAAAAAATACGGTTTTATCATTACGAATCCGCCCTATGGCGAGAGGCTGATGGATAAGGATAAAGTAGGAGAGCTGTACAGTGTTCTCGGTGAAAGATACAAGGTGCTTGACAGCTGGAGCATGTATCTCATCACTTCCTTTGATAAAGCCGAGGGCTGCATAGGAAGAAAAGCTGACAAAAACCGTAAGATCTATAACGGTATGATGAAAACCTACTATTATGAATTCAGGGGGCCCAAGCCTCCTTCGGGAAAGAAGAACGTATGAGAAAGCGTATGCGGTATATGCCGCTGGTAAAATATGCGGATCCCCAGGCATCTGAGGAAACTTCCGTTATACCTGCACCGGTTTTTACTGCCATCGTCTGGAGTCTTTTTTTTGCCGTTTCCATCGGGGCGTGTCTTTTTTATCTCATGACAAGACCTGTTGTCATTACCAGTGCCAATGTGAGCGAAGAAGCTCCCCTTGATATGGATCAACTGATCCCTCTGACACTTAATGGCCTTTCTTCCGCAGGTACGGTAAGTTTTATGGTGCCGGAAGGAACGGGTGCATCTGATATTGTCACGGAGAATCTTTACAATGAGAGAAGATTTCTTGTGCATATAAACACGGACAGCGATTCTTTTTACGGTCTTATGACAGGATCCGGGGTTCCTCTTGATACGGGGATGATCTCCGGAAATGAAGGGTATGTTGAAAGCGTGGGAGTTGTCTATGACAGAAGCGGGGCTCTCCTGGTTTTCGATATGAAAAAAGTCAGCGAGTATGTTCTGACCATGGAGGAGAACAAAGTCATCATGGAAGCGGTAAGGCCCGGTGATATGTATGATTTTGTCGTGGTTGCGGATCCTGAAAGCGATGAGGCAGCAGGCGTTGCGAGAGATGTTTCCGAAAGGTGCGCGCTTCTTGCCAGGGAGAGGAATATTAAGGTTTATATAACAGATCGTGATAAGGAAGCTGAAGGAGGTGTCACTCCCGCCGAACTGATGAGCGAAACCGATGCGGATATCTACATAGGTATGGGAGTTTCTCATGACGGTCACGGACATCACGGCATGTCGGCTTTTTATGATCCTCTTTATTATATTCCCGGATTCGGAAGCGTAGATCTGTCGGACTGCGTTCTGAAAAATGTTGCCATATCCTCATCAGACAAGGCACTTTCGGTAAGTGCCGCCCCTTACGGAAATACGCTTTATTCCATAAATGCTCCCGCGACTTTTATAACCCTTGGAAATGCGGATGACTCCAAAGAAAACGAGCTTCTCAGGGAGGATGCATACAGGGACCGTATTGCGAAGGGACTTTTTGATGCGATAAATGAGGCCTTTACGGCTATGGGCAAATGATATAAACAGGTAAGAGGTTATTATGAAAAAAATAGTTTTTGCCACAGGCAATATGGGAAAAATGCGTGAGATCCGGGAAATCATGGACGGATGCGGATATGAGATCATATCCATGAAGGAGGCAGGGGTAGATCCCGATATTGTTGAGGACGGAACCACTTTCGAGGAAAATGCCATGATCAAGGCAAGGGCCGTTCACGAACTTATCACGGATGCGATAGTAATGGCGGATGATTCGGGCCTTGTGGTTGACGCTCTGGGTGGAGAACCCGGAATATATTCGGCAAGATATCTGGGGGAGGATACTCCTTACAGCGTCAAGAACAATGACATAATAAAAAGGCTTGAAGGCGTTCCCGATGAAAAAAGAAGTGCAAGATTCGTATGTGCCATAGCTGCCGTTCTTCCGGACGGAAGTGAAAAGGTGGTAAGGGAGACTGTTGAAGGCCGTATCGGCTATGAGGAAAGGGGAGAGCACGGATTCGGATACGACCCCATCTTCTATGTGCCGGAGCTGGGATGTACCACAGGAGAGATCCCCGAGCTTGAAAAAAACAAGATTTCCCACAGGGGTAAGGCACTCAGAAAAATGAGAACGGAGCTTTTTGTAGAATAATGAAGAAAGCCATTATTGTGAGTGATACTCACGGGGACAATACGAATTTTTATAAAGTGCTTAAGCTCCATCCGGAAGCTGAATTTGTTGTTCACTGCGGTGATGTGGAAGGCGGAGATCTCGACATCAGATCAAGGGTCAAATGTCCGCTTTACATTGTTGCCGGTAATAATGACTATTTTGGCGCCCTGCCAAGGGAACTGGAAGAAAATCTCTTCGGGCACAGGGTCTTTATCGCACACGGGCATAATTACAGGGTGGCTATGTCTCCCGAGATGATCAGGGAGGAAGCTTTATCAAGGGACTGCGATATAGTTTTTTACGGACATACTCACAGGCCTGAGGTAAGTTACGGAGCAGGATGTACATCAGCAAACCCCGGATCTTTATCCTATCCGAGGCAGGAAGGACGGCGCCCGAGTTATTTGATCTGGGAGATAGATGACAAGGGCGGGGAGCATTTTACAATTGCGTATCTCGGCGGAGATATTTACTGATAAAAATTTGATATAGTTCTTGCCCTTTAAGTGTTAAAAATGGTACAAATATATAGTATGGGTTTTTAATAAATCACGAAAGGAAGGATTTGATTATGGCACTTGTAACAACAAAAGAAATGTTCAAGAAAGCTTATGACGGCGGATATGCAGTCGGTGCTTTCAATGTGAACAACATGGAGATCGTACAGGGAATAACCGAGGCTGCAAGCGAGCTTAAGAGCCCCGTTATCCTCCAGGTTTCCAAGGGAGCAAGAGCTTACGCTAACCACAAATATCTTGTAAAGATGGTAGAGGCAGCTGTTGAGCTTAATCCCGATATCCCCATCGCACTTCACCTTGATCACGGTGATTCTTTCGAGCTTTGTAAGGATTGTATCGACGGAGGTTTCACCTCAGTCATGATCGATGCTTCATCCAAGAGCTTCGAGGACAATATCGCCCTTACCAAGCAGGTTGTAGATTATGCTCACGAGCACGGCGTTGTAGTAGAGGCTGAGCTCGGAACACTTGCAGGAATCGAAGACGAAGTAGTAGTTGAGGCAGGTAAGGAAGCTTACACCCGTCCTGAAGAGGTTGAAGAGTTCGTTTCAAGAACCGGATGTGATTCTCTTGCTATCGCTATCGGAACCTCACACGGCGCATACAAGTTCACCGCTGCGCAGTGCACCAGAAATGCTGACGGCATCCTTGTTCCCCCTCCCCTTCGTTTCGACGTTCTCGAGGAGTGCATCAAGAGACTTCCCGGATTCCCCATCGTTCTTCACGGATCATCTTCAGTTCCTCAGGAATTCGTTAAGATGGTCAATGAGTATGGCGGAAACATGCCTGATGCGGTTGGTATCCCTGAGGAGCAGCTTCGTAAGGCAGCTACTCTTGCCGTATGTAAGATCAATATCGATTCCGATATCCGTCTTGCAATGACCGGTAACATCCGTAAGTATTTTGCAGAGCATCCCGATCATTTCGATCCCCGTCAGTACCTTAAGCCCGCTCGTCAGGCTGTACATGACATGGTTGCCCACAAGATCAAGAACGTTCTCGGATCTGACGGAAAGGCTTAAGCCCTGCGGTTACACAGATATCGAAAGTCCCCTGCATATGCAGGGGACTTTTTTAACATTTATATGGTTTTGTGCGGTAATCATTTCAGTTTGTTTTTCAGGTTGTTTCCTTTAAGATCTCACGTGCTTTTTCTTTCAGTTCTTCCTTGCGGATATACATATTTTTGTCTGCTTTTCTGTATACGTCTCCGAAGCGGTAATCGGAAGAAGGGTCAAATTCCTGCATGCCTGCGGCAATTACGGGAAGTTTGTTTTTCATATTTTCCTCAATTTCCAGGTTGAAGGCGTTCAGTATAAGGATCCTGTTATCGTAATCCTGCCCCTGCAGAACTGCGGAAAATTCATCACCGCCTGTTCTGTAGACCGGACTGTGGGCAAAATGTTTGCAAATGATCTTGCACGCTGCTTTGATCAGTTCGTCTCCGCGGTCATGTCCGTAACGGTCGTTGATCTTTTTCAGGTCATTAAGGTCAAAGCAAAGGATCGCAAATTCGGGAGATTCATCTGACTTTATAAGATCGTCGTAATGAGCTTCCGTTTCCATATAGGAAAATTTGCTTTTGACACCTGTGAGAGCGTCGGTGTGTACCAGTACTTTTGTATTGGTCAGTTCATCCAGTTGCTTCTTTTCCTTTTCTACCAGGATCTCAAGTTCCCTGCTGTAATCGTTTTTTTCTTCTTCGACAACAAAGCGGTGGATTATGCACACGCTTATGATACAGCCAACGGAATAGAGGGGGAGCAGAGGATATTTTGTCTGCTCTGTGATAAGTACGGTGAAAGCAAGTCCCGATATACCGATGGTGAGAAATCTGTGTCTTTTTATCTCATCCGCACGGAAGGATTCAAAAAGAGAATAAACAGCTGAGGTAAAGAACAGTGCAACCTGCACATTCAGCATTGTATATCGCATATGACAGGGGACATATTCATTGTTTTCATCGAAATAAAAAACCAGGGGATAGAACTCGTTTGCTATAAGGACTATGGTCTCAACAATGGCGAAAAGCCATCCGAAAGCCGAAAGCAGCTTGCCAAAGATTTCTTTTGAATCGAGATAGACTATTACATAACGTGTCCACAGAAAGACTGACATTGCTACCGATGCAAAAAATATCGTGGTAATGATCCTGGCCAGCAGCATGATCCTGTTGTCGTAGATCACTCCCCACAGCGCATCAGCAACGTAAAAGACCATCAGTGATATAAGAAAGCGTCTGTACTGCTTGTGGGCAGGGATCAGTTCCTTTCCTTTGGATATCTTGATGACATCAAAGTCTATTATTAATTGTATGGCCAGGGCGATAAGCCCCATGCTTGCGTAACTCATGATATTGCATAATATCATATTTATTAAAAAAATTAAATTTTTATTAAGAAAAACAGGGTTCAAACGACATAAAGTAAAATAAATAAAAAAATATGTAAAAGATACTTGACATTATATCAAATTTGTCATAATATACACTCAGAAGCTTCGAAATGCAGATTTCGCAAAACAAATTTTAAACATCAATAACAAAGGAATTAAAGTTTTTAATTGGACATTGAGGAGGAAATGAAAATGAAATTCAATACTTTATGTATCACGATCGGTCTTATTGTAGGTATCATAGTTTCCGTGTTGGTTGTAAGGTCAATGAACAAAGACGGAAAGGTTAAGACTCAGTATGATGAGAGACAGCAGGCTGTAAGAGGCAAAGCGTATAAGTACGGATTTTTCGGAGTGATAATCTCAAATGTCATTATGATGGTTGTCAGCACTTGCGTAGACGTAAGTATCTTCGGTCTTTCACTTTTCTTTTTGCCTATCTTTGCAGGAATAGTCACACAGGTCAGCTACAGCATCTTCAATGACGGATACATTGGACTCAACACAAATATGAAGAAGTACATAATAATTATGATCATTGTTTCACTTATCAACGCTTTCTATGCGGTAATGACTCTGGTAAGCGGTGAGATGATAGTTGACGGCGTGCTTTCAGATACCTTCATAAACGCATTATGCGCTCTGCTCTTTATCATCATAGCCGGTGAACTTATTGTTAAAAAATGCATCGACGGCAGGTCGGAGTAAGGAGAAAGCCATGAAGAATCTTAAATTAAAAGCTGCCCGTGCAGGAATGGATATGTCACAGGATGAACTTGCCAAGGCTGTAGGAGTGTCAAGACAGACCATTAACGCCATTGAAAAAGGAGATTACAATCCCACCATTAACCTTTGTATCGCAGTATGCAAGGCTCTGGGGAAGACTCTGGATGATCTGTTCTGGGTTGAGGAAAGTGATA
>ONTX01000499.1 GCA_900320825.1 uncultured Lachnospiraceae bacterium
ATGGTCGGTGATGAGAGCCAGATTCTACCATCAAACGGCGTAATACCTTTAAACCGGGGATCTGTCAGGAAATCCATGTATCAACAGCCTTCCCTTCGTAGTTCCGGATTGTTTGCTTGTTCGATTGTTTAGAGATAGGAATTGCTTAGCTTTTTTACACTATCAGAAGTAGCTTACTTCTCGACCTGTCTGTTCCTGATAGACCTTCATCCAGCTGGTATCTTCTTCCCGTTTTTTCAGGACCAGTTTGGTAGCCTGGACCTTGATCACATCATATTCACCCGGCAGTGTGGAGAGGCATTCCTCAGCGGAAGCAAACTGCTGTTCCTTTCCGTCCACATCCACCACAATGGGCATATCCATGACATCCAGCAAATTTGTCAGAGGCAGGAAACCGGACTGGTTGCTCATATAGCCGGTGAAGTCATCCATTTCCAGGCCCTCGGATATCTGTTTGATATGATCCCGCTGTTCCTTGTTGAGATCTTTATCCGCAATGAAAACGGCCTTGATCTCCTTGTCCTTGATCTGGCTTTCGATTTCCTCCATAGAAACGACCGGAACACCATCCATCATCCAGCCGCTATCCTTACCGGCAATGGCCACAGGCTTATAAAGCGTATTATTTTCGAGATGGTGCAGGACTTTCTGTCCCAGATCTCCGGATCCAATAATAACAGCCGGAACAGTACTCATTTTTTTACTGTCGATCTTGGCTTTCTCTATCATAAAGATCTTCCGCCAGAACCGAATCAGGGTAATATAGATAAACTGTAATACCGCTCCGATCACATAATAGGAAAACGGCATACGGTAAATGTTGTGTTCTTTTTTGATCACCGCCAGGACGATAATTGAGATAACAACATGGAGGATCGAGGTCACAATATGGGCCTTGATGATCCTGTTCAAGTCATTAAGTCCGGCATATTGCGTCAATCCACCGTAAAGGCGGAAAACAAAAAATACTGCAATTGCGGCCACTGTATAGAAAGGAGCGATCTTCCAGAAATAATCCAGGTATGAAACGCTGACCTTGAACTCCCCGTGTACAAAGAAGCGCAGAAGTAGCGCAACAATATAGGCCAGGTTCACCGCAATAATATCCAGCAAGAGGATAAATCCCTTTGTTCTCAGGAATCTGAATACGCGGTTTTCTTTTTTCATCTGCTCCATAGACAATCCCTCCAGTGGGCACTTTGATCATGACAGTATCAAAGCTGTATCAGATTTTTTATTATATCTCTGCTTGTTCTCCTTTTGCAAGCTCAATCAGTTCGTATCCAAGCCAGACGGTCCGTCTGACCTGATCGAAGGTAAATTCAACACAGCAGCGTTTCCGCCCGCGATCAATTTTGATGACTGTGCCCTCCATCTTCTGCCAAAGGGGGTCAGACACCGTGCAATGCTGACCGACTTCTGCAAGATGGATGGTGCCCATAACACCATTGTGCTCATAAAGCATATTAGCAAAAGCCAGGTCTTCATCTTTCAGTTCGCCGTCTCCCAGACGACGGATGATACCGGGCATATGGATCGGATGATCAACCGGTTCTTCTGTGTAATGGAATATGTACCCAGGCAGCCAGGGATGACGTATTTCTTCGCATACGCCTTTTGTCCATTTACGCTGGATGATTTCAGGCGAGAAACAGATCTCGTTCAGTGTGCGGCTTATGAGAGCAGCGATAGTGGAACATTTCTGGGTTTCGCAGAAGTAACAGTAAGCGTACAGTGCTCTCATCTCCCTTCATAAGCAATTCATAATTCACGATTCATAATTCATAATTATGTAGGTTACGATGTTGATTATGAGATGTTCCGATTGCGTTCCCCATCATTAACGGGTTGGGAGATTTCTCCACTTCGCTAACGCTTCGGTCGAAATGACAGTTAAACGTTTAGAATAAAGTGTTTGGTCAGGATGACATTACGGGCCCACTTAAAAATGGGTAGGCTCCGCCGTCCCGGGTTTTCCCGGGTATAGTGCTGCCCGCGGGTATTAATCCCGCGGGCAGGCTTCGTTATGTTCCAGGGATTCGTCAGCCTGCC
>ONTX01000059.1 GCA_900320825.1 uncultured Lachnospiraceae bacterium
ATAGTCCACATCTTCCATTATGGTTACGGCATATATTTCATAATGTGACAGTTTGTCTATCACAGCCTGGGTCACTTTGGTGCCGGCATTGTATATGACTTTACCGTTAGCTTCGATGGGCTCGGCTAATTCCATTCCATCGGTAAGTTCCATTCTGGATATGGTTTTCATATTCTTCTCCCTAAAGAAAATAAGATAAATTAATTTTAATTGTAATTGTTTTTCATGTCAATTTAGGATAAATAAAAAATTGTTATGATATAATCTATCTGATGATAAAGGAATTAAAAAGCAAAATATTCAGTGACAAAATCAAGTTAAGCTACAGGCCTAAGCTCTATCTTTCCGAAGATCTGACGGAGAGGGATCTTCCCAAAATCAAAAGAAAGATATCAAAAGGCAGGGGTTCCTGTAAGCTTATTCTTATTGCTGACAAAGAAAATGAAAATTTCGATATCGTCGGACCCTCACAGTTAAAATTAAAGGTCTGGGAGGGCAAAAAGCCTGTTGTTGCCGGCATTGCTTCCGGGGAAGCACAGGCCTTTGAACTTATAATGAAGATCATAGATGACTGCATGGCAAAACGCGGTGATCTTATGCTCAAAGAATATATATGGTCGCTATAATACTGAAAATCCTAAAAGTCATAGGAGTTATTCTTCTTTCTTTGCTGGGGCTTGTACTGGTCCTGGCTCTTCTTATTTTGCTTTTACCGGTCAAATACAAGATCAGTGCCGAAAAGGAAAAGGGCGGTACTTTGAATGCGGATTTCAGACTGACTTATTTTTTCAGGATACTCCGGGCTACGGCACATTATGACAAGGAGCTTATCGTAAAAGTCAAAGTCCTATGGTTTTCGTTATTTGAATTCAAGTTTCCCCAGGAAAAATCGGAAGATGAGTCTAAGGGTATGTTTGATTTTGACGATGAGGAGTTTGATGAGTTTGCAGCAGAGGAAATCGTGGAAGACAATTCTACTGAAAACTCTGATACAGAAGAATCTGTTAATGAGACGTCTGCCGAGGAAGAAACATACGAAAACGATGAACCCGGAGTTGATGAAACAGATTCAGTCGATTCAGGCGAAAATGAAGATTCTAAATCAGATTATCAAGCAGAAAATATTGAAGACGAGGACCCGGAAAACGATTTCGAAGAAAGAGATGACTTAATCTCCAAGTTAAAATACAAAGTAGAAGAAATCTGTGATAAAATAGAAAAGGTTCGTACGGAATACAGATATTACCATAATGTGATTAATTCCAATGAAGCCGCTTATGCACTCAGGAATCTCAAAAAGAGGCTTTTCAGGATTCTGAAGAAGATCTTTCCGAGAAGATTGCATGCGGAGATCGTTTACGGATTTGATTCACCCGATATTACGGGAAAAGTATACGGACTTTACTGTATTTTCAGAAACAGATTCGATAAAAGTTCGCATGTGACACCCGATTTTGACAAAGCTGTCTTTGAAGGTGTGATCTTTGCAAAAGGGCATTTCAATCTTTGGTGCATAGTATTTAACTTGCTTTGCATAGTTTTACATCCGGGATCCATAAAGATATACAGATCCGTTAAAAGACACAAAGCAAAGAAGGCAGAGCAGGAAACAAGCGGTAAAGAAGAAGCCGCATAAACAGGAGACATAGAACATGGCAGATATTGAAAAACATGAAAAAAAGGATGTTGTCGAGTCCCTGATCTCCGGGATGGATACCATTCTTTCATCAAAGACGGTTGTGGGAAATGCCGTTACCATCGGCGATACAACCATTATTCCCCTTGTTGATGTTTCCTTCGGTATGGCTGCAGGCACAGGCAAGGAGAGCAGGAACTATACCAAATGTTCCTCCGCCGGTGGAATGGGTGGAAAAGTAAGTCCCAATGCGGTGATCGTTATCAAGGACGGAAACACAAGGCTTTTATCAGTCAAAAATCAGGATTCCATTACCAAGATCCTTGATATGGTTCCCGAAGTGGTCCACAGACTTTCAAAGGATAAAAAAGGCGGACCTGATGACGATGAGATAAAAGAGGCCGCTTTCCCCGAAGAATGATCTTTACCAGCCTTTAATTTTTAACCTTTCCTTGGGAGATATTAATGATCGACTGGGATGACATAATTGAAATTGAAGATGAGGACGAGTTAAAAAAGCTCAAGGTCTTTCTTTTTCAGGAAAATCTTCGTATCAATGCAGAGAAGCAGCGTATAGAATCCGAAAAAAAGGAATTAAAACGTCTTCAGGAAGACTTCATGAAAGACAGGGTCAATCTGAGAGATGAGCTGAATGAACTTAACAGGAGAACTTCCCAGGAAAGACAGCGACTCAAGCAGGAGAATCTGTTTTTCGAAAAAAAGATGGAAATCCTAAAAGACGGATTCAGATCTCTTGAAGATGACAGAAGAAAGCTTGAAAGGGAAAAACAGGAATTTGAGGCAAGCCGAAGGATAGGAATGGGAGATATTTCCTCACCTGACCTTTCGGGACTTTCAGAAAATGATTTTGACTCCATCGCTTGCGTTCTTTTTGCGGGTGTGACAAATCAGGGAACATTAAAGAAAAGATATAAAGATCTGGTCAAGATATACCATCCTGACAATATGTGCGGTGACGAAAGACTTAGCCGTGCCATCAACAAAGAATACCAGAGAAGAAAAGCATAAAAAATAAACCCTCGCTTTAAGCGAGGGTTTAATCATCTTAAGTTAAGATCATGCGCGCTCAACGGCACCGCTGCGAAGACATCTTGAGCAGACATGCATTCTCTTGCTCTGTCCGTCGACCTTGCACTTTACGGAAAGAACGTTTGACTTCCAGATCGCATTAGATCTTCTGTGAGAGTGACTCACATTATTTCCGAAATGGATTCCCTTTCCACAAACATCACACTTTGCCATATTCTCACCTCCCGGCGTTATATATCATATTATGTCAATTTCAAAACGCAACATATGTATATTATCAAAGGGATGGATTAAATGCAAGAAATATTTTTATTATGGACAAAGATTGTTAAATTTATGATATAATCAAAAAACAGTTTGTTTAAGAAGGAGGAGTATTTATATGAAGAGTTCTTCCATGAATACACATATGGGAAATATCGTTGTTGATAATGAAGTCATTGCCCAGTATGCCGGAAGTGTTGCCATTGAATGCATAGGCATAGTAGGTATGGCCGGTATCAGCATGCGTGACGGTATTGCCAAGATACTTCGTACTGAAAATCTGTCGAGAGGAATCAGCGTTAAGCTTTCATCTGACCACAAGCTCATTCTCGACTTTCATGTAATAGTAGCTTACGGCGTAAGCATCATGACGGTTTCAGACAATCTTATAGAAAATGTAAAATATAAGGTAGAAGAGTTTACCGGACTTGATGTTGAGAAGATCAATATCTTCGTTGAGGGTGTAAGGGTTATTGACTGAGCATTACCTGATGCCAAACGAAAATTTTTGGAGGTTTGAACTGTGGCAGTTACTGAAATAGATGTTAAGCTCTTCGCAAAAATGTTTCTTGCGGGAGCTGTTTACCTTGACAGAAGCAAGGAAGAGATTAACGAACTTAATGTATTCCCTGTTCCCGACGGAGATACAGGTACCAATATGACTATGACTATCATGTCTGCAGCCAAGGAAGTAAGAGATCTTGGCGATGCTCCTGACATGAAATCACTTTGCAAAGCTATTTCCGGAGGATCCTTAAGAGGAGCAAGAGGTAATTCCGGTGTTATTCTTTCACAGCTTTTGAGAGGTTTTACCAAGGCTGTAAGAGATGAAGAAAAGATAACCATACCTCTTTTCGGCGAAGCTTGTACCAGAGCTGTAGAAACCGCATACAAAGCAGTCATGAAGCCTACCGAGGGTACTATCCTTACCGTTGCCAGAGGAATGGGTGAAAAGGCAGCTGAGCTTATCACAGACGGAGCCGATGATTTTGAGAAGATCCTTCCCGAGATCCTTAATCATGGTAAGGAAGTTCTTGACCAGACTCCCGAGCTTCTTCCCGTATTAAAACAGGCCGGTGTTGTAGACTCGGGCGGTGCCGGACTTATGAAGGTTATTGAAGGAGCACTTGATCTTTTCAGCGGAAAAGATGTAGATCTTACCATATCCGATGATCCCATTGCCAAGGTGGACGATTCAAGACCCGGAAAGGCAGAAGAGACTCAGAAAGATATTTATCATACCGAGATCAAAGTAAGTGTATTTAAGCCTGTTAACAGCAAGATTGAAAGTGATGTAAAGAGTTATCTTTCTTCCATAGGTAAGCTTGTTTCCTATAAGATTGACGGAAACAGTGTATTCATTGATATTAATACTGATGATCCCGGTCTTGTACTTCAGAAAGCTCTGAAATTCGGTATTATGACTGAAGTAAAGGTTACATGCAGATTCGAGCCTTCCAAGATAAGTGCAGAAGCAAAGGCTGAGCCTGCCGCAGAAACCAAAAAAGAAACAGAAGAACCCAAAGGCGAACCCAAAGAGTTTGGATTTGTTGCAGTCAGTGCAGGTGACGGACTTGCTGAGATCTTCAGAAGCCTCGGCATAGATCATGTTATCGAAGGCGGTCAGACAATGAACCCTTCAACGGCTGACATTCTTGATGCTGTTGAAAAGGTAAATGCAAAGACCGTATTCGTTCTTCCCAATAACAAGAACATAATCATGGCGGCAAATCAGGCAAGGGATCTTACAACCGATAAAGATGTACTTGTAATCCCCACCAAGACCATCCCTCAGGGTATCACAGCAGCCATCAATTTCAACGAAACATCAACTGCAGAGGCAAATGAGCAGGCTATGATGGAATCGCTTTCTACGGTTAAGACCGGCGAGATCACCTATGCCGTAAGGGATACCAACATTGATGATCATGAGATCAAAAAAGGCGATTACATGGGTATCGGAGATAAGACCATTCTCTCTGTGGGTACCGATATGAATATCGTTATAGAAGATATGATCGGAGCCATGGTAGATGATTCGTCCGAGCTTATCAGCCTTTACTTCGGATCCGATGTAACTGAAAGTGATGCCGAAAAGGTCAAGGATCGTATCGCCGAAAAATTCCCTTCACTGGATGTGGATATTCAGAACGGTGGACAGCCTGTTTATTATTACATTGTTTCTGTTGAATAACCCTGTCTTGGATTTTTCATGACTTATCAAGTGGTTTTTTTAACTATATAGTATTCTTTATAATATTTGAGAAGGTTCATTATGAACCTTCTTTTAATTTGCGGAAATAAGATGCTTAGTAATTACAATACGCCCGTAACAAACATTAAAGGTGTGGGGCCCAAAACTGCAGAACATTTAAGTAAGCTGGATATTAACAGCGTGGGTGACCTTCTCGAACACTTTCCCAGATCTTATCTTGCTTACGGAGGTCTGAAAAAGATTTCCGAACTTGTATATGACGAAATGGCTGCAGTCAGGGTACGTATTGATAATGTAGGAAACATCCGCAGAGTTAAAAACAATATGACTTTACTTACCCTTGAAGTCAGTGATGACTCAGGCAGTATGATCATAAAATATTTTAATATGCCCTTTATGGCAAAGGCCGTAAGAAAAGGCGGATATTACATTTTTCGCGGGAGAGTCTTAAAAAGCGGAAAAGAAATATCAATGGTCCAGCCTAAAAAGTATTCATCCGATGAATACAGCGAATTATCGGGAAAATTCCAGAGTATATATCCTCTGACCAAGGGACTTTCCAATTCTCAGGTATCAAAAGCTGTTTCGAAAGCCCTTGAAATAGCAGATTTTACAGAAGATTATCTGTCTGATGAGATGAGAAAAGATCTTGGACTTTCCGAAATAAAATCGGCTTACAGAAAAGTCCATGATCCCGGGTCGCTTTCCGAGGCATCCGAAGGACGAAGAAGACTTTCTTTTGATGAAATGTTTTTCTTTGTCATGTATCTCAGGAAAAACAGAGAGCTTATAAAAGACAGGGAAAATACCTGCCCCATGGTTGAATCCGCTGAGGTGACCAGGTTTATCGAAAGACTACCCTTTAAACTCACCAAAGGACAGTCGAAAGCATGTAAAGACATATTAGCGGATATGACCGGCAATCACCTTATGAACAGACTGGTTCAGGGTGACGTGGGAAGCGGTAAGACCATCGTTTCTATCATTGCCTTATTAAATGCCGTATCAAACGGTTATCAGGGGGCACTTATGGCACCGACTGAGGTTCTTGCATCCCAGCATTACAGAACCGTAATGGAACTTACAAAGGATCTCAAACTACCCTTTAAACCCGTGCTTCTTACAGGTTCGGTAAAAGCTTCAGATAAGAAAAAGATATACTCGGATATAGAATCCGGTGAAGTTAACCTGATAATCGGTACCCATGCTCTTATACAGGATAATGTTGTATATAGAAATCTCGGGCTTGTTGTTACAGACGAACAGCACAGATTCGGAGTAAGGCAGAGAGAAAACCTGGCAGCCAAGGGGAACAGTCCTCACATTCTTGTTATGAGCGCGACGCCTATTCCCAGAACCATGGCCATAGTTTTATACGGAGATCTCAGTATATCCGCCATAAAGGACATGCCTGAAGGAAGAAAACCCATAAAGACATGTGTGGTGGGTGAAAGCTACAGACCGTCAGCCGTAAAATTTATTAAAGATGAGATAGAAAAAGGCCATCAGGTATATATCATATGTCCAACGGTTGAAGCTGATGATGAGGATGAAGCAGATCCCGAACTTAAAAATGTGGTTGAATACACAGAAAGGCTCCGGGATACACTGGGTGAAAAATACAGGATCTCTTTTCTCCACGGAAGAATGAAGCCTTCGGATAAAGATAATATCCTGAGTGAATACGCCCGTGGAAATATCGATATACTGGTGTCAACGACAGTCATAGAAGTCGGAGTAAATGTTCCTAACGCTACGATCATGATGGTTGAAAATTCCGAAAGATTCGGTCTGTCCCAGCTTCATCAGCTAAGAGGAAGAGTTGGGCGCGGGCAGGATCAGGGATATGCCATATTCATGACCGCAAAGGACGATGAAAAAACATCGGAAAGACTTGGGATACTCGGTAAGACCAATGACGGTTTTGAAATATCATCACACGATCTTAAGACCAGAGGTCCCGGTGAACTCTTTGGCGTAAGGCAGAGTGGAGATTTTGCCTTCAGGGTAGCGGATATTTTTGCAGATGCGGACCTGTTGCAAAAAGCATCAGACTATGCAGATTCCATACTTGAGAAAGACAGGCATTTATCCGCACCGGAAAATAAATTATTAAAAAACGAGCTGGAATTCTTTGGCAGAAACTATCTGGATTTCAGAACGATTTAGAGAGGATATAGATTAAAATGTCACGAAAGATCGCTGTAGTTACCGATTCCAACAGTTCCATGACAATTGAAGAAGCAAAGGATCTTGGAATATTTATGATCCCCATGCCTTTCTTCATCGGAGGAAAGGAATACCTGGACGGGATAGACATTACCCAGGAACAGTTCTACGAAAGACTTAAGGGAGGAGAGGACATCCATACTTCCCAGCCTTCTCCCGACAGTGTTATGAAGACCTGGGATGAAGCTCTGAAGGAATATGACGAAGTAATACATATTCCTATGTCCAGCGGACTGTCAGGCTCCTGCGGATCGGCTTATCTTCTTGCACAGCATTATGACGATAAAGTCCATGTGGTTGATAACCAGAGGATTTCTGTGACTCTCAGACAATCCTGCCTGGATGCTCTTGAACTTATTGATAAAGGAATGAGTGGAAGACAGGTTAAGGATGAACTTGAAAGAGTTAAGCTGGAGAGCAGCATTTATATAATGATCGACACCCTCCAGTATCTTAAAAAAGGCGGAAGACTTACTCCAGCAGCCGCAGCCATCGGTGCGCTTCTAAGGATCAAACCTGTTCTGCAGATCCAGGGAGACAAGCTGGATTCATTTGCTAAAACCAGGACTTTCCAAGGCGGAAAAGATATTATGATAAATGCCATAAAGAGTGACATGGAAACAAGGTTTGGCTGTACGGATAATTGCCATAATGTTAATCTTGCAATTGCCTATACAGATGATCCATCCGTTGGAGAAGAGTTCAAAAAAGAAGTACTTAATATATTTCCCGGTTACGATATAACAACCAGACCTTTGTCATTATCAATTGCTTGTCACATCGGCCCCGGTGCACTTGCTCTTGCTGTATCAAAACTGATCTGATCTGAGAAAAAGTAATGTTTCACGGCGTGTAACAATTGTTATTGAATTAAATATTTCATTTTAGTTTACATAAAAACCCACTAAATGTAGTGGGTTTTTTATTGTTAAGAATCTAAATATATGATAAAATATACAAGCTTATAATGTTTAACAGAGGTTTCACGATAAACTTACCTGTTTATTGCAATTCATCATTCATTAATAACAAAGTTTTACTTTTATATTCAAGGAGCATATTTTATGTCACCCAAGAAAGGTTTTGAAGAATATAACGAGAGCAGTATTACGGTACTTGAAGGTCTTGAAGCCGTAAGAGTCCGCCCCGGTATGTATATTGGATCCGTATCCACCAAGGGTCTCAACCATCTTATCTACGAGATCGTTGACAACTCCGTGGACGAGCATCTTGCGGGATTCTGCGATACGATCCAGGTTACTCTTGAAAAAGACGGATCATGCACTGTTTCCGATAACGGAAGAGGTATTCCCGTGGGAAGGCATGAAAAGGGAATTTCAGCTGAAAGACTGGTTCTTACAACTCTTCATGCCGGCGGAAAATTTGACAACAACGCGTACAAGACCAGCGGAGGTCTTCACGGTGTAGGTTCTTCCGTTGTTAATGCACTTTCTTCAAGATTTGACATTACCATCAAAAGAGAAGGCAATATCTATAAGGACTCATACGAAAAAGGTGAGCCCAAGGTTGAGCTCGTGGACGGACTTCTTCCTTCCCAGGGAAAAACCAGGGATCACGGTACGACCATCAATTTCCTTCCCGATGATACTATTTTTGACAGGACCAGATTCAGGGAAGACGAAGTAAAATCAAGGCTTCACGAGACCGCATATCTTAATCCCGGTCTTACGATTGAATATACAGATCTTCGAGGTGATGAGCCTGAAAAGATAAGCTTTCACGAGCCTGAAGGTATCGTAGGTTTCCTAAAGGATCTGAACAAGATGAAAGAGCCTGTAACGGAGATCGTGTCAATCTCCGGAGAATCCGACGGAATTCAGGTGGAGATCGCATTCCAGTATGTAAACGAATTCCACGAGAACGTTCTCGGTTTTTGTAATAACATTTATAACTCCGAAGGCGGCACCCATCTTACGGGTTTTAAAACCCAGTTCACCACCGTCATCAATTCCTATGCAAGACAGCTTGGAAATCTCAAGGATAAGGATGCGAATTTCTCAGGAACCGAAGTCAGGAACGGAATGACCGCGGTTGTATCCATCAAGCACCCTGCACCCACCTTCGAAGGTCAGACCAAGACCAAACTTGATAACCAGGATGCTTCAAAGGCAGTTGCAAAAGTAACCGGAGATGAGGTTGTCAGATATTTTGACAGACATCTTGATGTGCTTAAATCGGTTATCGAAAGTGCGGATAAAGCCGCAAAAATACGTAAGGCCGAGGAAAAAGCAAGAACCAATCTGTTATCCAAGCAGAAGTTTTCATTTGATTCCAACGGAAAACTTGCAAACTGTGTATCCAAGGAAGCCGAAAAATGCGAGATCTTTATCGTAGAGGGAGATTCCGCGGGAGGTTCTGCAAAGACTGCAAGAGACCGTATGTATCAGGCAATACTTCCCATCAGAGGTAAGATCCTCAACGTAGAAAAAGCTTCCATCAATAAGATACTTGAAAATGCCGAGATCAAATCCATGATCAACGCTTTCGGATGCGGTTTTTCGGAAGGCTACGGTAACGACTTTGATATTTCTAAGCTTCGTTACAACAAGATAATTATCATGGCCGATGCGGATGTGGATGGAGCTCATATATCAACATTACTTTTGACTCTTTTTTATAGATTCATGCCGGATCTTATTTTTGAAGGTCATGTATATATCGCAATGCCTCCACTTTATAAAGCAATGCCTTCAAAGGGAGCCGAAGAATATCTTTATGATGACAAAGCCCTTGAAAAATACAGGGCAAAACAAAAGGGTCCCTTTACCCTTCAGAGATACAAAGGTCTTGGAGAGATGGATGCGGAGCAGCTCTGGGAAACAACTCTTGATCCCGCAAGAAGAAGACTTAAGCTTGTGGAGATTGAAGATGCACGTATGGCATCGGAAACCACAGAGCTTTTGATGGGTAATGATGTTCCTCCCAGAAAAACATTTATCTATGAACATGCAAATGATGCAAATCTTGATATCTAATTTTTAAGGATATTTTTTGATATGGAAGAGAAGATAATTAAAACAGAATACTCCGAGGAAATGCAAAGGGCGTATGTGGACTACGCCATGAGCGTTATTGTATCCCGTGCACTTCCGGATGTAAGAGACGGTCTTAAGCCCGTTCAGAGAAGAACACTCTACGATATGCGGGAACTTGGCATTCTTTATGACAGGCCTTACAGAAAGAGCGCCCGTATCGTCGGTGATACCATGGGTAAATACCATCCCCACGGAGATTCGTCCATTTATGAAGCTCTTGTCGTTATGAGCCAGGATTTCAAAAAGGGACTCCCTCTTATAGACGGACACGGTAACTTTGGTACCATCGAAGGAGACGGCGCCGCTGCAATGCGTTATACAGAAGCCCGTCTTAAGAAGGTAACACAGCTTGCCCTTCTCGATGATCTTGATAAGGATACCGTTGATTTTGTTCCAAACTTTGATGAGACGGAAAAAGAACCTGAGGTTCTGCCCTGCAGGATACCCAACCTTCTTATCAACGGATCCGAAGGTATTGCAGTCGGTATGACAACAAACATTCCTCCACACAATTTCGGAGAGACCATAGATGCCATGAAGGCTCTGATCCTCAATGAGGAGATCACCACCAGGGAACTTATGAGATATATCAAAGGTCCCGATTTCCCTACAGGCGGTATCGTTATCAATAAAGACGATCTCAAAGACATCTATGAGACCGGAAACGGAAAGATCAGGATCAGAGGTGTTGCAAGCGTTGAAAAATTGAAGAACGGCCATCAGAACGTGGTCATTACCCAGATCCCTTATACCATGGTGGGTGCCGGTATCGGAAAATTCCTTTCCGAAGTGGCAGCCCTTTCCGAGAGCAAGAAGACACAGGATATCGTTGATATCTCCAACCAGTCATCCAAAGAAGGTATCCGCATTGTTATTGAGCTTAAAAAGGATGCGGATGCTGAAAACTTTATCAATCTTCTTTACAAGAAAACCCACCTTGAGGATACTTTCGGCGTAAACATGCTGGCCATTAAAAACGGACGCCCCGAGACAATGTCCCTTAAGGATATCCTTAAATCCGTTGTTGATTTCCAGTATGAGATCAACACCAGAAAATACAACACACTCCTTAACAAGGAACTTGAGAAAAAAGAGATCCAGGAAGGCCTTATCAAAGCATGTAACCTTATCGATCTGATCATTGAGATCATCAGAGGTTCCAGTGACCGAAAGATGGCTGAAGACTGCCTTGTAAAAGGAATTACAGATGGAATAAAGTTCAAAACTAAAGAGTCATCCATCATGGCTTCACAGCTTCTTTTTACAGAAAGACAGGCTAAAGCCATACTCGATATGAGACTCTACAGACTGATCGGTCTGGAGATCGCAGCTCTTAACAAAGATCACGAAAATACCCTTGCCAATATTTACAGATATGAGGATATCCTTGACAGAAAAGAATCCATGGCACAGGTAATAATCGCTGATCTTGAAGGATTCAAAAAAGAGTTTGCGCAAAAAAGAAAAACAGTCATTGAGAATGCGGAAGAAGCTGTTTACAAAGAAAAAGAATTCGAGGAAATGGATGTTTACTTCCTTATGGACAGATTCGGATACTGCAAGATGATCGACCAGGCAACCTTCGAGCGAAACAAAGAGGCAATAGACGAAGAGTGCAAATTTGCCATCCGTATCAGAAATAACGGAAGAATGGCTATCTTTACGGAAAAAGGACAGATGCATACTCTTAAAATGATGGATCTTCCCATGTCCAAATTCAGTGATAAAGGTATTCCGGTTGATAATCTGACAAATTATGATTCATCAGATGACATGATCATATTTGCGGAAGACCTTTCTACGGTTCTTCTCGGAAGATATCTGTTTGTTACCGCTGACGGTATGTGTAAGGTCACTAGCGGCACTGAATTTGACGTAAGCGCAAGAAGGACCGTTCAGGCTACAAAACTTAATGATGATGACAGGATCGTAAGCATCAGAAAAGTAAGAAACGAAGAAAATGTCATCCTTCAGTCCACAAACAACTATTTCATCAGGTTCCTGCTTTCCGAAATCCCGGAAATGAAAAAGACCGCCGCAGGTGTAAAGGGCATGCGTCTTGACGGAAAAGAAAAGGTTGAGAATGCATATATTACCGAAGCGGTATCTGAGGATGCCATTACCGTAGGTTCCAAGACCGTATCCCTCAATTCTGTCAAACTTCTGGGCCGAGGTGGCAAGGGAACTAAAATAAAAGGTTAAAGTATTTTTAACGTACAACGCAGCACCAAATTAGGAGAACGCTATGAGAGTTATTGCAGGTGAGTGCAGATCTGTCCCTCTGAAGACTCCCGCGGGAGAGGACATTACAAGACCTACTCAGGACATCATAAAGGAAACTCTTTTTAACATCATTCAGGGCGATGTTGCAGGAAGCATCATGATCGATCTTTTTGCGGGAAGCGGCCAGATGGGTATAGAGGCCTTAAGCCGCGGTGCCACAAGGGTATATTTCATCGATAACGGAAAAGAACCCATCAAATGTATTAATGATAATATCGCCAAGACCAAAATGACCGAAAAATCCGTTGTTCTCAAGCAGGATGCGGTTGCAGGCCTTGCTTCCGTCAACGAAAAGCATGTGGATATCATTTATATGGATGCTCCCTATAAGATGGGATATGAGAAAAATGTATTGGCACAGCTTTCAAAAATGAAATACTGTGACGAAGATACCATGATCATCATAGAGGCTGACAAAAAGGACGATTTCGGGTATACTGAAGACCTGGGGTTTGAGATAGTAAGACGTAAGGAATACAAGGGAAATATGCACCTGTTTTTACGTAAGATAAGTAATTAACCCCGGAAAAGCAAAAAATACCTATAAATCATGTTTAATTTGGGGGATCCTGATGAACAGAGCATTATATCCCGGAAGTTTTGATCCGATGACATACGGGCACCTGGACATCATCAAAAGAGCATCAAAAATGTTCGATGAATTAATAGTCGCAGTGCTTGATAACAGCCAAAAGAGTCCGTTGTTTTCGGTAGATGAACGTGTTAAAATATTAACCGAGGCCACCCGTGAAATGGACAATGTAAAAGTTGATTCTTTCAGCGGTCTGACAGTGGATTATTGCAAGAATAACAATCTTCATATCATGGTCAGAGGCTTAAGGGCTGTCACCGATTTTGAATATGAACTTCAGATCGCACAGACCAATATGAAAATTTCGGATTTCGGTGTAGATACCGTTTTCCTTGTAACAGACCTTCAGTATTCATACTTAAGTTCCTCCACGGTTAAAGAGATAGCCATGTATGGCGGTGACGTAAGCCATTCGGTACCTGATTACGTAGAGGCAGCACTTAAGGAAAAATTTCGCAATATTAAAAGGTGAGAAACAATGGACAGAAAAATGGAAAGCCAGATCTTCGGAGTCATTGATGAACTTGAAGCTTATATCTCTGAATGTAAGCCCAAGATGTTTTCCAGCAGTGAGATATATGTTGATAAGGAGATGATCCAGGGATTTATCGATGAACTCAGAAGAAAAGCTCCCGAAGAGATCGCAAGATATCAAAAGATCATCAGCAATCAGGACAGCATACTTGATAACGCAAGAAAAGTTGCTGACGGACTTATAGAAAAAGCAACAGCTCAGACAGATGAGATGCTCAGCGAAAACGAGATCTTAAAGAAGGCAAACGAGCATGCGGATGCAATTAAAGCCCAGACCATGTCAGAAGCCCAGACCATTATCGATAATGCGGTTAATGAGGCTAATTCCTACAGGGAAGCGGCAATGAATTACATGGAAGATGTAATGGTCTATGTAGAGAGGCTTCTTGCCAGCAGCTCTAAGATCGTTAATGAGCAGTATGATTCACTTTTAAATTCACTTAATTCCAAACTCGCAGAAGTAAAGGATGACCATAAAGCACTTAAGAGTTCCGGATCCGAAAGAGAATCGGTTCCTGCAGGACCAACAGTAAGTACGGTTTATCCGGAATCCGATAAGAAATAACAATAAAACCGGCTTGAATAAAGCCGGTTTTTTGATAAGAACTTTATGAAAAGAAGAGTATCAACAATCCTTATAATTTTAACAACTTTTGCCTTAATCCTTTTTCCTGCAAATGATATTAAAGCGGCTGAGAGAGTTTTTCCCGCAAAGGATGATCTTGTGATCGTTATAGATCCCGGGCACGGCGGAAACGACACAGGAACACAGGGAGGAAGGATCCAGGAAAGATTCATGAATCTATTGACGGCAGGGGCTCTTTCTTCCAGACTCCTTATGTACGATAACGTTACCGTTTATATGACCAGGTATGATAATGATACCTCTATGAGTCTCACTGACAGGGCAAAGTTTGCCGAATCTGTTAACGCTGATTTTGTTATCAGCGTTCATTATAATGCCTGTGAATCCCATGACAGATTCGGAATAGAGACTTATACATCAAGAATCCCTCCCTATAATGCATACGGTTATCAGCTTGGAAATCTTCTCAATAAAAAGTATGAAGAAAAATACGGAATTTTCCCCAGAGGGGTGAAAACCAGAAAAGGTCTCAAGACAGACGGAGACTATTACACCATAATCTCTGCAAATATTTACAGGGAGATTCCCGCCATCATTATCGAGCATTGCTATGCTGACGGAAATATAGATAAGATTCATACCGAAAACGATGATCTTTTTACCTCATACGGAATAACCGATGCAGATGCCATTGCAGAATTTTTTGGTCTGAGTTCCGCCAAGCTTGGAATAGACAATTCCGGTTTTAATGAAAATCTTGTCAGTGCCGATGTAACTTCTTTTAATATGCAGACTTATGAAGACAGAACAGCCCCCGACAGCGTAAAACTCACTCTGTCATCTGCCGACTATACAAATAACAGCATTGAAGTTACAGTAGATGCTTTCGAAAATGACGGAATGATGATGTATTACGAATACTCCCTGGACGGAGGGTGGACCTGGTCTGACCCTATTGTCTGGCCGGGTGCTGATACATTCAAAAATTCTTATGATTCTTCATTTACCATGAAGTTTAAATTTGATGAAGGTGACAGACCGAGCATTGTATTTAAGGGCTTTAACAGATATGACGGATTTACAAGATCAAACACGATCACATTCATGGAAAAATTCGATTCATCGAAAATGCCTTTATACAGAGATGTTCTTTCTTACACATACCCTGAAATCTGACAAAGGAGGAGGGCCATGAAAAATATTGCCATCGTTACGGGAGCGTCATCAGGTATCGGAAAAGAATTTGCTTTTGCAATTGATGAAAGCATGGAAAGCATTGACGAAATATGGCTTGTAGCACGCAGAAAAGACAGACTTGAAGCTCTGTCCGAAAAACTTGTTCATGAAACCAAACTGATCTGCGGTGATCTTTCAAACAAAAATACCGTTAACAGGATATCCCAGCTTTTAAAAAGTGAAAACGTAAAAGTAAGAATGCTCATTAACGCTGCAGGATACGGTATTCTCGGAGACTTTACAAAAGGTGAGAGAAAAGAAGAGTACGGCATGGTTGATCTTAACGACAGAACCCTTACGGATCTTTGTTATGTCTGTATCCCTTACATGAAAAAGAATTCCCGAATCATTAATATCGCATCCAGTGCCGCATTTGTTCCCCAGCCAATGTTCGCTGTTTATGCGGCCACAAAATCATATGTGCTTTCTTTCTCAAGAGCACTGAATATGGAATTAAAGGATAAGGGAATATATGTGACTGCAGTTTGTCCCGGTCCCGTAAGAACAGAATTTTTTGATGTTGCCGAAAAATACGGAACAAGAAAAATGTCCATAAAAAAAGCAACAATGACAAGTCCCGATGTTGTGGTTAAAGAAGCTCTGAAAGATTCTTTTGCAAAAAAGGACATTTCCATACCCACTACCTGGATGAAGCTTTTTTACGTTGCATGCAGGTTATTTCCCCACAGACTCATAATGGCAATAACATCGGCTATGTACAAATAAATGAAACTTTCCAGACTTTTTTCCTATGACAATTTCAGAGGCACGTATCTGTATCTTGATACGCAAAGAAAATATGAGATTGCAAGAACGATCCTTTACTTTGCAATCTCATTTGCGATTTTTTTTACCGGTATTTATCTCACGGGATCTAAGAAAAATCTTCTTACTATAGTTGCAGTACTGGGCATGCTTCCCGCATCAAAAAGCCTTGTATCCGTTATAATGTTTTGCAGGTTTAAAAGCTTCAGGGATAAGATCGACACTAAAGAAATAAAAAGTGTCTATGATATGGTCTTTACTTCCGAAAAGATAAATTACCATGTAGATCATTTATGTGTTGCAGACAGCTGTATCGTAGGATATTCATCTGATGCAAAATTTGATGAGAAAAAATTCAAAGATCATATTCAGACATATCTGTCTTCGGAAAAGATCGATGGCGTGACCATCAAGATATTTAATGACAAAAATACATACCTTTCAAGAATAAAGTCCCTGGAAAACTCCGGACCCAAAGATGAAACCATACTTACTGTATTGAAACAGCTTGCCTTATAAATGAAAGAATTCATCATCACAAATGATATGGCATCCCAGCGCCTTGATAAATTCATTAAAAGGCAGCTTCCTTTGTGCCC
>ONTX01000063.1 GCA_900320825.1 uncultured Lachnospiraceae bacterium
ATTCCCAATTCCGTGGCCGCATCTCTTTCTTCAAAGCAATCCGGCCGTGTTGCGGTGATCACAGATCCCGACGGCCAGACACTGGCATCTTCCGAAATAATGATGCAGTATATCATGGGTGCCGTAAAGGCCGGTAATGAAGCGCGTATCGATGTCATCCCTTTGTTCTTTTCCATGCTGAAGGGAATGACGGTTGAAGAGATAGAGCACATACTTGAGGTACAGAATATCCGCAGCATCATCATGTGCGGCCTTGATAATGATATGGATGTACTTCTTGATCTTGTAAAAAGAGAGAAGTTCAAAAATGTCCTTGTGGATATGCCTTTGACAAGTGAGAATACATCCAATATAGGTGTGGATCATTTCCAGGCTCAGAAGGATATCCTTAGAAAGACAATTACAGAGAATGAAGGATCTTCCGCTTCGGTTCTTTACATCTCCGGCAGGACCAATTCCTATGTTACTGAGGAAAGGGTCAGGGGAGCTAAGGAGCTGGCACAGGAACTCGGTTATAAACTTACCGTGGTAGATGGAGGATTCTCCGAGAAAAAGGCAAGGGATATAACCCTTGAATACGGAAGAGATCATGATATCATAGCCTGCGGTTCCGACCTTATGGCCATAGGTGCCATGAAGGCTCTTACGGATATGAACATCTTTCATCCTGTCTGTGGATTTGACGGTATCACTCTGATGGGCTATACAGCCAAGAATATGAATACAGTAAAACAGAATTTCATGGAGATTGGAGAGGAAGCTCTTCGCGAATCATGCAGACTTATGACCGGCGAGACCGGCAGAAGCATAAAGGTGCCTTACAATCTTGTACACATCAGATACGAGGATGTACTGGCATAAAAAGGCTTATAGACATTTAGTCAATAGGAATAATTAAAGACAACATATCAATTTGAGAGGGGTAAATATAATGAATTTTTGGTTTTGGAAAAAGAAGAAGCCCGGGAAGGAGTTTGAGGAGGAAATGGAAAGCAATCGCAACCTTGGGAGAGATGTTATCATCATGAATCTTGAGGAGCAGCTTGGAATCATAACCGAGAAAAAATATAAGAAGACTATCGCCCAATGCAGCGACAGGGAATTGTATTTTTCCATCCTTTCCCTTGTTAAGATCCTGATGGATGTATCACTTCCTATCACCGGAGAGAAAAAAGTCTATTATATTTCGATGGAATTCCTTATCGGAAAACTTCTGTCCAATAATCTCATTAACCTCGGAATTTATGAAAAACTTTCCGACATTCTTGAAAAGAACGGCAAGCAGCTTTCTGTAATAGAAGAGATCGAGCCCGAGCCTTCACTTGGTAACGGAGGTCTTGGAAGACTTGCTGCCTGCTTCCTTGATTCCATTGCAAGCCTGGGACTTCCCGGTGACGGTATCGGATTAAATTATCACTTTGGTCTTTTCAAACAGGTCTTTGAGAAGAATGCCCAGACAGCAGAGAAAAATGACTGGATAGAAGATCAGAGCTGGCTGAGAAAGACGGACGTTTCTTTCAAGGTAAAGTATGCCGACTTCGAAGTTGTTTCCAAGATGTATGATATCGACGTCATAGGATACGAGAACGGAGTTAACAAGCTTCATCTTTTCGATGTTGAAACGGTGGATGAGAAGATTGTAAAGAAAGGTATCGATTTTGACAAAAAGGCAATAAAGAAAAACCTCACACTTTTCCTCTATCCCGACGACTCTGATAGGGACGGAAACCTTCTTAGGATATATCAGGAGTATTTCATGACTGCCAATGCAGCAAGGCTTATCCTCAAGGATATGAGTGACAAAAAATACGATCTTCACGAATTGTCAAAACACGCCGCTGTCCAGATCAACGATACCCATCCCACTCTTGTCATTCCCGAACTGATCAGGATTCTTGTTGAGGAAGAACATTTCTCAATGGATGAGGCTATAAAGGAAGTAACCGCCACCTGTGCTTATACCAACCACACCATTCTGGCTGAGGCACTTGAGACATGGCCTCTTGATTATCTTGAGGAAGTTGTCCCTCATCTCATTCCTTACATTAAGGAACTGGATAAGAGAGTAAAAGCATCTTACAAGGATCCTTCCGTAGCCATCATCGATAAGGATGATAAGGTTCATATGGCGCATATCGATATCCATTACGGACATTCCATCAATGGTGTTGCAGCGATCCATACGGATATCCTTAAAGAGACCGAACTTAATAACTTCTATAAGATATATCCGGAAAAATTCAACAACAAGACAAACGGCATTACCTTCCGCAGGTGGCTCATTGAGTGTAACAGAGAACTGACATCTTTCCTGAGTGAGACTATCGGTGACGGGTTTACCAAGAATGCCGAGGATCTTCAGAAGCTCCTTGACTACAAAGAGAACGATACCGTTCTTGACAGGATCGAGGAGATCAAGAAACTTAAGAAGCAGCAGTTTGCCGATTATGTAAAGGCAAAGGAAGGCATAGAACTTAATACCGATTCTATTTTTGATATACAGGCAAAGAGACTTCACGAGTACAAGCGTCAGCAGATGAATGCTCTTTATATCATTAACAAGTACCTGGAGATAAAGGCAGGAAAGAAGCCTGAAAGACCCATAACATTTATCTTTGGAGCAAAAGCCGCACCTGCGTATGTCATAGCCCAGGATATCATTCATCTTATCCTATGCCTCCAGGAACTCATTAACAAAGATCCTGAAGTCAGCCCTTATATTAAGGTGATAATGGTAGAGAACTATAATGTAAGCTATGCTGAAAAAATGATCCCCGCATGTGATGTTTCCGAGCAGATCTCCCTTGCATCCAAGGAAGCCTCCGGAACCGGCAACATGAAGTTCATGGTAAACGGTGCCGTTACCCTCGGTACAGCAGACGGAGCAAATGTTGAGATAGCAGAGCTTGTGGGAAGTGAAAATATCTTTGAATTCGGTCTTAAATCCGATGAAGTCATCGAGCATTATAAGAAGGCTGATTACGTTTCAAAGGATTACTACAAGAAGAGTAAGACCATCAAGGCAGCTGTTGATTTTATCACCGGTCCCGAGCTTGCAAAGATCGGTGACAGGATAAAGCTTAAGAGACTTTCCGATGAGATCCTTAATAAGGACTGGTTCATGGCTCTCATCGACCTTGAGGATTACATAAAGGTAAAGGACGAAGCCTTTGCGGCATATGAGGACCGCAGAAAATGGAAGCAGATGATGCTTGTTAATATCGCCAAGGCCGGATTCTTCTCATCAGACAGAACCATTGCCCAGTACAATGAGGATATCTGGCATCTGACAAAATGATGTTTTCCGGTTCTGTTTTTGAAATATTTTGAATTTTCAGGACAAAAAACGGAAGATTTCAGAATAATCTGATGTAAACCACAAGATATAGTGGTTGACGGAAAATGCTAAATACACGGCTCAGGCCGTGTATTTTTGCGTGTTTATGGGAGTGCATAGCAACAAACCCCAGTATTCATCAGCGCTTCAGAGATTCTTGAACAAAATTCACAAAATTTTAATAAATGATTTATATATTATTATCTGGCACTATATCTTGACGAAAACGGCAAAATTAGACTACAATATGTAGTGCACGGCTATAGGTATATATACTATATATACCGCTGTAAAAGCCTGAAAATCACATATTTATACGTGTCAGACATGGGAGAATAAGATGAAGATTATCAAAAGAAGCGGCAGCGAAGTACCTTACGATATAGAGAAGATCGTAGCTGCTGTAAAGAAAGCAAATGAGAGCGTTATCGAAACGGAGAGAATGACTGAGAAGCAGATCGAGGTCATTGCCGACAATATGCTCATTCAGTGCTCCAAGATTCCGAGATCTCTTTCTGTGGAAGAGATTCAGGATATGGTTGAGAACGAGATCATGAACCAGAGGGCTTTTGCCGTCGCACGTTCATATATCACATACAGATATAAGAGACAGCTTGTCCGTAAGTCCAATTCTACAGATGAGCAGATCCTTTCTCTTATTGAGTGCAACAACGAGGAAGTAAAGCAGGAGAATTCCAACAAGAATCCCACTGTCAACAGCGTTCAGAGAGACTATATGGCAGGTGAGGTAAGTAAGGATATCACCAGAAGATTTCTTCTTGACCAGGACATCGTTGATGCACATGAGGCAGGTCTCATCCACTTCCATGATGCGGACTATTTTGCACAGCATATGCACAACTGCTGTCTTGTAAACCTTAAGGATATGCTGGAGAACGGTACCGTTATCTCTGAGACCATGATTGAGAAGCCTCATTCATTCTCCACTGCATGTAACGTTGCAACCCAGGCTATAGCCCAGATTGCAAGTTCACAGTACGGCGGACAGAGCATCTCTCTTGCACATCTTGCTCCCTTCGTTCAGATCAGTCGTGAAAAATTCCGTGAAGTTGTTAAGGAAGAGATGACTGAAGCGGGAATAAATGTCACCGAAGAAGAGATCAATAAGATCGCCGAGATGAGAGTTCTTGACGAGATCAAAGCCGGCGTCCAGACCATTCAGTATCAGGTCATTACCCTTATGACCACCAACGGACAGGCTCCTTTCATTACCGTATTCATGTATCTTGACGAAGTTCCCGAAGGTCAGACCAGGGACGACCTTGCTACTGTTATTGAGGAAATGCTCAAGCAGCGTATCAAGGGTGTCAAGAATGAGAAGGGTGTTTATATCACACCTGCATTCCCTAAGCTTATATATGTTCTTGATGAGGACAATATCACTGAGGGAAGCAAGTACTATTACCTCACCGAGCTTGCGGCTAAATGTACCGCTAAGCGTATGGTTCC
>ONTX01000148.1 GCA_900320825.1 uncultured Lachnospiraceae bacterium
TAATGACTTCTAGTGCTGAATAAATTGCAGTCCAAGTTTTCCCTGTCCCTGTGGCCATAACATAAAAGCCTCTATAATCATTGGCCGCCCATCGAGCAATTGCTTTTTCTTGATACTTTCTTAATCTAATTTGACCTGTTTTCTCCGCCTCCTCAGAACCAAGGTTTTGATTCGGATCAATATTCCTCCTATGCGCCTCTTTAATGAAATAGTCCGATATTATATCAGTATAATCTTTCTTCCGGATATACTTATTTAACCCTTCCCATATATCATCAAATTCCTTTTCATCATCTTCTATTCTAGGCAAATCTCCTTGATTCCAGCTTACTGAAACACGGACCTTTTCATAGTTATATTCGTAAGCATTTACTGATTCGTTCGGCGATCCTACAAATAAAACCGCGTTGTTTTCTTTATCTTTTATAATTCCGATCTTATCATGATAAATCCCTCTCGAATTATCCAGATCTACAACCATTACGTTCAGCTTACCTCTTGCAATTAACGAAATCAATTGTATCAGGTTATGATCATTCATCTCAGATAGCGTTTTCTCAACATCCTTCTCAAATAGATTTCTTAATATACCTTCCTTAAGAGCATATCCGAGTTGAATACCTTCTATATCCTCCTTACTCAATTCCGGGCTGCAAATAATCCTTATTTCCCCCTCATTTTTTACCAAACTGTCGAGGCCTTCCCCTAACAGCTCAAAGACGCTAGATGAAAAGAAGCCTACGCTCCTCTTATACAGAGTTGCTTCTTTCAATGCTGGTAACAAAAAATCATTTAATATATCATCTTCACCTTGGCTTGTATAGCTAAGTTTTATTTTCAAATCAGATAGTGCCAACTGAATTACCTCGATTCAAAATTTTAATGATTTTTATGCTCATGTTCTTAATACATTTTGCACGGTATAATTTATCATACCAGCATTCTCATGGTTTTTCCATGATAACTTTTTTATTGAATGCACTGTTTTTTCTCATCCCCTTTTTACATTATAAAATACCCACGTCATGATCATACTCTACCAAAAATACTGTCCCAAATTCCACCCCGCCCAATCCCAGTAACTGTGCGGTTTTTCAGATTCAGAGTCTGGAAAGCCGCATAAATACAGGGCAGAGCAGGCTCAACATTCCAAGAAAATAATACCCACAACTAAAAATCCCTGTCGGGTCCTACAGCCCTCCAGGGATTTCGCGTTTGAATCTATTTATCTCTTTTGTTGTACTTATCTCTCCACGCCACAGCCATGATGTAAGCTGCCTGGGCTTCCGCCGAAGTCCCTTCCGATTGGGAATCCGGACATCCGCACACCTGACGCAGCAGCCCATATTCGTCGATTCCATTGGAAACTGTGTCTATGGCAAGGCTCGCCTTATCGCAAATGTCATCCGGAAGGATCCCATCAAAAGCAGCTCTGAAGATGGCCGCAGAAACCATCATGGCCGATGTTCCGTCTATGAAACTGGTTTCATCATCCAGAATATCTCTGAATCTGCCATCCTCCAACCGGTAGTTCAGCATACCGTTTAGGAGCTCAAGGAAGCATTCTCGGCATTGTTTTGCCGGTCCAGAACAAGACATGCGGTCAGCCTCTTCCATCACGCGGAGCAGTCCCATGAGCGCCCATCCATTTCCGGTAGCCCAATGCTTCTTTCGCACGAATCTCTTCTGCTCCACATCATAGATGTGATAGAACAGGTTGCATTCATCGTCATACAGATACTTCCTATATCCAAGGATCTGAATCCCGGCCTCTTCCACCATTCCCATTGCAGCCAGGAAGGGCGGAACCATGTAGATCCCATCCACCCATAACTGGTACGGTGAGAATCCCGCTTCAAATGACACATTATTATGGCAAATGATCCCGTCTTCTGTTCTCGGTGCCGCATTTAGGAGATAGTCCAGCATACAGTCAGCTCCATGCTTAAAGAATGGATCCTTTGTTTTCTCATAGGCTCTGATACATACCTCTCCGCAGGACGCCGGGTCCGAAACAGCAGGTTCCCCGCCGATCATGGCAAGCCTGCCATCCGGTCCCATTCGCTTTACCGCATCATATGCCATGGGAATCCACAGATCATCCCGTCCATACTCGTAAAGCGCCTGGGCACATACCCCCTGCTCCCAAGGGTAGCGCTGCATGGAGAGCATCGTCTTTATGACTCGTTCCGTCACACTACACATATCAATTCACCTTTTCATTCCAAAGAGTTCAGTAAAAATTGCGATAAGTCACTGTTTATCCTGCTTTCTCCGCAACCACATCCGTCACTGCTTCCCTGACCAGTTCTGCCGGATCCGCATCCGGATTGATCCATTCACCCACCAGCTGTTCCGGCAGGATCAGGGGCATCCTGTCATGGATGAAACGGATCTGTTCCCCGGGTTCTCTGGTAAGGATGACAAAGGATGGATAATTATTTTCAAAACGATAAAGGCCGCAAAGCCAGGTCATGCTGCTTCCCTTTGGCTGGATCGCATACTTGTCCCCTGTCCTGGTCTTTCCATTATTTCCGATCAAATGCTCCCACTCGAAGTAATACGACGCCGGCACGATGCACCTATGGCTTGCCCAGGCATCCTTGAAGGTTGGCTTCACGGCCGCTGTTTCTACGCGGGCGTTCATCAGAAGTGTTTTCCCGGTAAATCCCCATTTCATCGGAAAGACCGCTTTTTGCCTATTCCTGTTCGAGGCAATCACCGGAACGATGTCGGTAGGCCTCATCTCACCATATTGCTTAACCGGGTACAGTTCATTCCATTTCCGCACAAGGGAAGAACGCATCATATCGCTCACGATCGACTGCATTTCCGGTGTTTCTTCGATTACATATCGGCAGCACATTTTACGCTCTCCTCCTTGCTTTGATCAATCCGGTAGATACAATACTCAAATGTAATACACGTAGTCTGCTTTTCTCGGCACAGGATCTGCTACCGGCTGGGCCGCATACCCAAGTGCACAGTGTCCGATTCCCTCATATTCATCCAAAATTCCAAGTTTCTCCAGGATCTTCTTTCCGAAATCCGATTCGAATTCTTCCTTTGCCCTATGGATCCAGATACTGGCTATGCCGAGGCTTTCCGCCGCATTCATCAGATTTCCCATTACAAGGGCACCGTCATATACATGTGTGACGATATCTTTCTTTGCCAGGACGATCAGAATGACCGGAGCTCCATAAAAGGGATCAAATCCCTCACCCCACCCGCCAATCTTTCTGTTCTCCTCGGCTATCTCATCGCGAAGCGCCTTATCCTTCACCGCAATAATGATCGGACTCTGCTTTCCCATTCCGGTCGGAGCATAGGTACCGGCCTTGATAATTGCTGCAAGATCCTCATCATTTATCATATCCGGCTTAAAGCTCCGGCAGCTTCTTCTGGTTTCAAGTGTCTTCAATACCTCATTCATTGCGAATACCTCTCTTTCTGAAAAATACCTTCAGTTCCCGATCATTTTACCTTAGCTATACGAACCTGCTACCAGACACATTTTAACATACTCCATGAAGGAAAAGATATCTCACTTTTGCTGTCTGGTGGCTATCGCCCCCAGGCCCCTTTCTCCTCAAAAACAGATTTACCTGAAGTAATCTCTAATCTCATGCATCTTACTCACCTGA
>ONTX01000144.1 GCA_900320825.1 uncultured Lachnospiraceae bacterium
CGAGTGGGATGCAGAGGCTGCTGAAAAAGGCGGATTTGAGCATTTCATGATCAAGGAAATCCATGAACAGCCCCGTGCAGTTGCAGATACCATGGCAAGTGTAATTAAGGGCGGAAAGATCGATCTTTCTGAGATAGGACTAACTTCTGACGATATCAAAAAAGTATCCAAGATCACCGTGGTTGCCTGCGGATCCGCATGGCATGCCGGAATGGTGGGAAGATACGTTATAGAAGATCTTGCAAGGATTCCCGTAAATGTGGAACTTGCCAGTGAGTTCAGATACAGAAATCCCATACTTGATGAGAACGAACTTGTCATCATCATCAGCCAGTCCGGTGAGACTGCAGATTCCCTTGCGGCTTTGAGGGAAGCTAAGGAAAGAGGAAACAAGACCCTTGCCATCGTTAATGTCATCGGTTCATCCATTGCAAGAGAAGCGGATAACGTCTTTTATACCGTTGCCGGACCTGAGATATCCGTTGCTACCACAAAGGCATACTCGGCACAGCTTATCGCAATGTACTGCATAGCCATAGAGTTTGCAAAAACACGCGGAAAGATTGATGATGCCAAATATAAGTCTCTGATAAAGGAAATGGAAGAACTTCCCGATAAGATGGGCAACATCCTCATAGATAAAGAAAGGATTCAGTGGTTTGCTTCCAAGTATGCCAATGCTCACGATATCTTCTTTATCGGAAGAGGCATTGACTATGCACTGAGCCTGGAAGGAAGCCTTAAACTCAAGGAGATCAGTTACATTCACTCCGAAGCATATGCTGCAGGTGAACTCAAGCACGGAACCATAAGTCTCATCGAAGACGGAATCCTTGTAGTTGGTGCCCTTACCCAGTCTGATCTTTATGAAAAGACTGTCAGCAACATGGTAGAGTGTAAGGCGAGAGGGGCGTACCTCTTCGGACTTACCATGGCAGGCAATTACAAGACAGAGGATACCTGTGATTTCGTAACATATATCCCCAAGACGGATGAACACTTCGCTGCAAGCCTTGCTGTCATCCCTCTCCAGCTTCTGGGATATTACGTATCCGTAGCCAAGGGTCTCGATGTGGACAAGCCCAGAAACCTGGCAAAATCCGTAACGGTTGAATAAAAATATTTAGACTGAAAACTGCCGTCCCATTAGGGGCGGCAGTATTATTATTTCTCTATTAATTCTTCCATCTCACAACCTAAAGCTTTGGACAGTTTGTAGATAGTCTCGGCAGAAGCTTGGTTTATATCTTTTCTTCCCTGCTCGTAATGTTCAATCATTCTGACAGAAACCTCTGATCTTTCGGCAAGCATTTTTTGAGTCAAACCGGCATACAATCTCAATCTTGCTAACTGACTTTTTCTGATTACATCTTTCAACCTGGCATCCATAACATCAATAAACTTGGTTATATCTGCTTCGTGAAGAGGGTGATAAAGATCAATAATATCAGTAATCGGAACCGTTTTATTGATCTGTTCAAATGGAATATTACGATTCCACTCATAATAAGCCAATGCCCATCCTGCCCAATATTCAGGGGTTTTATCATAGCATGGAGTCGGTTTGATATCACAGTATTGACCTGTGGCCTTGAAAATAACTTCGTATGCCAGTTCGGCTCCCGACATTCCAACGGTAAGTTTTGGTTCTCCCTTCCCGAATCTTTTTGCCAACTCAGTATCAATGAAGGATTGATAAAAAGTGGAAATATCTTTTTTCAGATCGTATACGGCAAAATGAAGCATGTTACCAAGGGTTACCCTTGCTCTTCCAATATATAATTCATCGTATGCGGTGGTCATCTTTTTTGATTTCCTCATCAAGAATCTTGGTGATATATAAGGCACCCTTTATGTATCTTTTGTCCATAGAGAAGTATTTGGCCCGGGCTTTTTTGTCTCTTTCCTCTCGTTTTGGAAACCAGATTTTTTTGGATACTTTTTCTGATCCTATGAATTTGAGTCTGTCAAAAGCGGTTTGTTTTTTTAATACTACTTGGTCTCCCAAATCTCCTAATCTGATTGCTTCGCATAATTGCTCATAGGAGATCACACCACTAATAAAATCTTCGGCAAATGAAAAATAACTGTCATCAGCTCTGTAGCCAATTATAATGTCATATTTTTTGTAATCGGGCAGAAATTCATGAAGGATATATTCTTTTGCTTCTTTTGCGAGTGGTGCTGTAACTTCAAAAGTTCTGTTTTCAAGTAAAACTGCCAACCATGCCATCACGGAAAGTGTATTGAGATTCAGGATACTTAGTTTACTATCATCGAAATCATACCTATTAATGTATCCGTCGTGGGAAGATGTAACACTCCATTCTTTGGCAAGATCCTGATCTTCGGTGCAATAAAAACCTTGTCCGTAATCATTGTTTTTCTTACCTTTTCCAAACTGGGGGTTTTCTATTATATATTCCGAGCCGTGATATATGATCATTTGTCTAATAACCTATACATATATTGTTTCCGAATGCGGATA
>ONTX01000476.1 GCA_900320825.1 uncultured Lachnospiraceae bacterium
GAGATGTGAAACATCGACGGGGGGAGTAAGGGAAGCGGTGCCCCAATGGGGCATTTGCCGTGAGGCAAAAGTGCCCTGAGCGAGTCAACCGAAGCAAGCAGTGCGAAGCGCTCCAAGCGAGCAATGCGCCGATTGAGGTTGCGGAACACTGGTTCGAGTCCAACTGTCATCACCACACACCCGGTAGGCAGTCAAGATTAACGCCTACCGGATTTTTTACATATCCCCGCAGGGTACGCACTTTTTGAAACCAGCGTACGCACTTTTTCATCCGAGGGGGATGCAAAAAGGGTTCCCTTTTTAATATCAAAATCGACATATTCAATAGAAGATATAACGCACTTTTATTTGTATCGCAATAAAACTATATTATTATAGAGATAAAGACGGAGAAAATGCAAAAAGTTCTTGAGAAGTGCAAAAGACTCTATTGTAGAAAAGGAATCATTGTGATATAAGTATGTTATTGTTATGGTCTTGCAATAGAAAGCGAGAGATTTAATTCGGATAATGAAATGGCGGAGTATGTTCAGAGTGTCTTTCTCTTTGCCTGCTTGTTATTGAGAAATCTGTAGCCGGAACTGCATGAAAGTGTTTCTCTTATTTTGATTCTGAGAGGAAGAGCACTGTGGACGCGACAGAACAGCGAAAAAGATGGTCGCAGTTATTCGGAAAGAATCTAAGCGTTGTATTTTCTATTTATGAATTAAATGCCGATGATTGTGCTGATGCACTCAACAAAGATTATACAACCATAGAAAAATGGATCAACGGGAATCGATACCCGAATCCGAAGAATTTTGCGAAATTGAAGCATTATCTCAAGGAAAGTATAGAAATTAAAACAAAAAACAAGAGAGAATACTTTGAAGTCATATATACACATATAAAGAAGAATATTGAATCATGTGGTCTCAAAGTTAGTCTAAAGGATCTACCCAAAACAAATAGAATGGGAACACAGGAACTTATTTTCAATGCAATGACACTTTGCGATGTAACCATAAAAGATTTGGATAAAAAAATCAGAAAAAAAAGAGAAGAGAATAAATCACCGGAAATAAGAGCTGTATTTTTTGATTTTAGTCTTGTTCTCGCTCCGGATGTAACTTCAAAAAGCATCTGGGAAGGAATGTGGGAGGCAGCAGGGTATAAAACTATTGACTGCCAATGCTACGTTGATAAATATAATAAAGGTGAAATGCCCTATGATAATCTCTGCCACTGTACGTTTCTTCACTTTGCAGCAAAAGGATTTACGTATGATATAATGAGAGAAAAAGCCCGTATAATCAAATTAAGAGCGGGAACGCATGAGGTGCTGCGAACTCTGAAAGCAAAAAATATAGACGTGTATATAATGTCAAGCGCGCCACGGGATGTGATTCGCGAAGCGCTGGGAGAAAGCTATAGTTGTGTTCATGCCATATATGCAAATCAGTTTATCTATGATAAGGGAAACAAACTAGGAGATATCGTTTCAATCCCAAACACGCCAGAGGATAAAAAAAATTATATTCGAACTGCAGCACAAAGATTAAAAATAAAACCGATCAATATTCTCTATATTGGGAAACCAAAAAATGCCATTTTGGCGCATGAAACAGGTACAAAAGCCTTATGTATCAATGCTGATAAGAAACGAAAATCTAACACACATCAATGTGATTATTACATGGGATCACTCAGAGATCTTAATGAAGTAATCCCTTTTATAACAAGATAAAGTATAATACTATTATCCTACAAACTATATATTTTACTGTCTAATTTTGTCCGTTTTTGTCGAGGACGAAGTTGGACAGCTTTTTGGTTTCAATGTAAAGTATGGGTGTAAAAAGCCCGAAAGAGACAAATCCACCCTTCTCGAGCGGGTAAAGCCAGTTCTGCATGAATGAAAGGATGGTGTTCCAGAATGGCATATATTTCCATGAAACAGCTCCTTGAAGCGGGTATGCATTTCGGTCACCAGACCCGCTGTTGGAACCCGAAGATGGCACCGTATATCTTTACCAAACGGAACGGTATTCATATTATTGATTTGAAGAAAACTGCACGAAAAGTGGACGAAGCTTATTCTTTCATTCGTGATACTGCGATGGAGGGGAAGTCTGTTCTTTTCGTTGGCACCAAAAAGCAGGCCCAGAGATCCATCGAATCCGAAGCTAAGCGCTGCAACATGTTCTATGTCAACAACCGCTGGCTGGGCGGTATGCTGACCAACTTCAAGACCATCCGCACCCGAATTGAGCGTCTGAATCAGATCGACAAGATGGAACAGAACGGCCAATTCGACGTGCTGCCCAAGAAGGAAGTTATCAAGCTGACCCACGAGCGGGACAAGCTGGAAACCAACCTGGGCGGTATCCGTGAGATGAAAAAGCTGCCCGACGCCCTGTTCATTGTGGACCCCCGCAAGGAGCACATCGCCGTGACTGAAGCACGCATCCTGGGCATCCCGATCGTGGGTATCGTCGATACCAACTGCGATCCTGACGAAATCGACTATGTGATCCC
>ONTX01000040.1 GCA_900320825.1 uncultured Lachnospiraceae bacterium
AATGATATCCCTCTGCAATAAAAAACCACATGATTGGTGCCGTCAGTCTACCTATTATGTGTAACGCAATCGGAAAGGGCTGCGCCGGAAAAGATGGATAAATTAAATCTGCGGCATGATCTATTGTCATGGCAATAATTGCTATTATTTTTAGATGATTGGAGTTTAATTTCTTTTCCATCCTTACCCCCACAGTGCCAAAACCCTTTGATTTCAAGCCTTTTCGAGCCACTTCGCCTTAACCCCGTGAAAGCAATACCACCGTCTCGATCTCTTTTGTCCAGGGGAACTGGTTTACGCAGGCATACCTTTCGATTGCATAACCTGCATCGAAGAAGTGTCCCAGATCTCTTTCCAAAGATGTGGGCTTACATGAAATATAAATGATGTTTTCAACACCGTAAGATGTGATCTTGGGAAGTGCCTTGGGATGTATCCCGTCCCGGGGCGGATCAAGGATTATTATGTCAGGCTTATCCGTAAGATCATCAAGAACCTTTAATACATCTCCGCAGATGAACTCGCAATTATCAATGCCGTTTTCCGAGGCATTCTTTTCAGCGGCTTTTACAGCTTCGGGAACGATCTCGACTCCAACCACCTTCGATGCGCTTCTTGCCGCAATCTGTGCAATGGTTCCCGTACCGCTGTAAAGGTCAAAAACAGTCTTTCCGTCAGTTCCGCCGCACATCTTAACATAATCCCTCACAAGCAAATACAGAACCTCAGCACTGTATGTATTTGTCTGGAAAAATGAAAAGGGGCCAATCCTGAACTTAAGATCAAGAAGCGTTTCATTTATATGATCCGTTCCATAAAGGATTTCAGAAGAATCGGGAACAACTGCATCGGCAAGACTGTCACATATGATATGAACTATCCCGGCTATTTTCCCTTTGTACTCAAGAGATGTGATCTCATCGCAATACTTTTTAAGAAGGGATGTATCATCAAATCCGGCAGCTTTTCCGGATGCGGTAACCGGGCATACAAGTATCTCGCCTGTATGGGCAGCTTTCCTTACGATCAGATTTCTCAGATATCCCGTATGATCTTTTTTTCTGTAAAAAGGTGTGCTTTCTTTTCTGAAAAAATCCCTTGTTGCGGATATTATCTTCCTGTAATCTTCATCAACGATCATACAGTCAGACACATCAAGAACATCATGGAATGCACCTCTTTTGTGAAGACCGACATTAAGAGGTCCGTCAATGCAGTCATTGCCGAATGAAAACTCCATCTTGTTACGGTACCCGTAATTTACGGGAGATTCCTTAATTCCGTCCCAGACAGGATCTTTTCCGAATCTCTCAGAGCTTTCTTCGATCCGTGATGAAAGCAGCTTTTTTATCTGGTCTTTCTTAAGCTCAAGTTCTTTTTCGGGACATAAAGAAAGATATGCGCAACCCCCGCAATTACCGAAAGTCTTGCATATCTTACCTGTTTCAATATCACTTTTTTCAAGCACTTCAACAAGAGTGCCGTTTGCACTGCCTTCCCTGCTTCTTCCGATACGAACGGATACCTTCTGTCCGGGAATAACGTTTTTTACGGAAACGTTTCCTTCATCAGTTCTTACGCGTCCCTTACAGGGATAATCACAGCTTTCGACAAAGCCTGTGACGATCTGGCCTCTTTTCATGATCAGCTGTCTGCTTCATCCGCAAAAAAATCATCATCATCGAAGTCATCATCTTCGAACTCGTCGTCAAAATCCTCAAGATAATCGGGGCTGAAATGACGGTAAACAATATATCCGATGATGCATCCGATGGCAACGATCCCTATAACGGCAAGGATGACAAGCCATACTCTGGACTTCTCCTCGTCCTCTTCCTCCTGTGCGGGCTTAGCCATAAGTCCGCCGATACCTGCAGCTGCGGCAAGCTCTGCAACTCTTGCAGCCTGGGATCCGCCGAATTCCTTAAGTCCGTCAAGATCGAGATTTATCTTATTCTTAATATCACTCTTCTTGCATCCCTTACAACTCATAATTACCACCTTTCAGATATAAATGATAATAATCAATGTAATCAGTAAAAAATACTAAATTAGTATATCACTCCTTCTTAAGTTTTGCAAAGGAGGCATACATCACCTTGGTGCCGTGTGCATCGAAATCAACAGTGACCTTCAGGTCTCTGGGCTCCTTCGTGATGGAAACCACCGTACCTGCTCCGAACTTCATATGTCTTACCCTGTCACCGGCTTCATAATCAACCACCGCAGGTTCACTGACCTTCTCAGATCCTTTCTTTATTCCAAGGTCTGAAAAACCGAGGGAAAAGGACTTACTTCCTATATCCGTCTTTTTAGGACCTGTTATTTTCGGTTTTTGAGTGACGGTGATATTTTTACCCGCTTTTTTCCCGGGGACAAATCCTTCAAGAAGTTCAGAGGGTATCTCGCTTACGAACCTGCTTACGGGATTGAACTGAGTCTCGCCCCTCAGCATCCTCGCACGAGCCATGGTCATGATCAGTTCCTTTTCGGCTCTGGTCATTCCCACATATGCAAGACGTCTCTCTTCCTCGATATCCTCAGGGTCTCCGCTGGATATGGACATATATCCCGGGAATAGACCATCCTCCATTCCCGCAAGATATACCACGGGAAACTCAAGTCCCTTGGCCGCATGAAGAGTCATGAGAAGGACTCTCTGTTCAGACATATCGGCATTATCCAGATCGCTTATAAGTGCAACTTCGTCAAGGAAATCAGACAGGGTTGCATCAGGATTGTTCTCACAAAAAACCGCAGCCTTACTTATAAGTTCATCTACGTTTCCTATCTTATCCTCGGCCTTTTCTTCATCAAGATCCGTAAGGTATTCGTCATACTCCGTCATCTCAACTATGTGTGAGATAAGTTCCGCAATTGAACTGCTTTCGGAATATGCTCTGAGTACGCTTATAAGGTCCGTAAAAGCATCTATCCTTGCAGCCGCTTTCCCCAGCCCCGGAACATCTTCACAGCTTGCCATTGCTGAAAAAAGCGAGATGTCATTTTCATCTGCGTAACTTTGAAGTTTATCAAGAGTGGCATTTCCTATCTGACGCTTGGGAACATTTACTATCCTTCTTACAGCAAGATCGTCAACACCCGAATCAATGACTTTAAGATAGGCTATGATGTCCTTGATCTCTGCTCTTGAATAGAAATTAACTCCCCCCACCACGTTGTAAGGGATACCTGCAAGAAGGAGTTTTTCTTCGATGACTCTGGACTGGGCATTGGTACGGTACAAAACAGCACAGCTCCCGTATCCGTATTCTCCCATCCTGTTTTTATGCTGTATATCGCCTACGATATATTCAGCCTCTTCATATCCGGTTTCCAGCTGCATAAACACAGGCTTTTTCCCGTTTCCCGCATCGGTCCACAGTCTTTTTTCCTTACGTCCGGCATTATTGCTGATCACGGCATTGGCAGCATCAAGGATATACTGGGTGGAACGGTAATTCTGCTGAAGCCTGAAGACTTTTGCATCGGGATAATGCTCCTCAAAATCAAGGATATTCCTGATATTTGCTCCGCGGAACCTGTATATGGACTGATCGTCATCACCCACCACGCACAGATTTCTGTATCTGTCTGCAAGAAGTCTTATAAGTTCAAACTGCGCAGTATTGGTATCCTGGTATTCATCAACAAGAATGTACTTAAATCTCTCGCTGTATTTTTCAAGCACCTCGGGGTACTGGGTGAAAAGCTGTACCGTCAGCATAATGATGTCATCAAAGTCCACGGCGTTGTTTTTTCTGAGAGTCTCCTGGTATTCTCGGTAGCACCTTGCATAGATGGTCTTGAAAAAATCGTTATATACGAACTTTTCGTACTCACTACAGTCTATAAGCTCGTTTTTTGCGGATGATATTTCATTTAAGATAGTGCGCTCACGGACTTTTTTTGTGTCCACATTAAGCTTTTTGCAGACAGTCTTCATGATGCTCTTCTGATCATCCGTATCATATACTGTGAATTTTTCTCCGTAACCAAGGAGTCCTATCTCGGAATGAAGGATCCTCATACATGCGGCATGAAAAGTGGACACCTGCATATACCTTGCATCAGGTCCCACAAGATCCTCAACCCTCTCCTTCATCTCCCCTGCCGCTTTATTTGTAAATGTTACGGCAAGGATGTTGCGGGGAGAGACTCCCTTCTCAGAAATAAGATAGGCTATCCTGTATGTCAGCGTACGTGTCTTTCCCGAACCTGCTCCCGCAAGTATAAGAACGGGGCCGTCGGGTGAGGTCACAGCAGCTCTTTGTTCATCATTAAGTCCGTCGAGCCATCCCATCAGCAATTCTCCCTGATCAAACAAAAACTCCAGATCATGTTGTTGAAGGTCTCAACCTCCGTTCCGCAATAAGGGCATATTTTGTTTCCGAGAGTGGTAATGACACCGCCGCAATTAGGGCAGTTAAGAGCCTTGCCGGCAGCACCGATATTTTTAATCTTATCGGGATCCTGAATATAACAGCAGTCAATGATATACCTTACCTGGGAAATAGAATCTTTGCTTCCCCTTATGACCTTGCCGTCTTTTTCAGCCCAGAATTTATACTGGGCGGCAGACTGGAATCTGATGACACATCTTCCGGTATATCTTGTATATGTATTAAGCACCGTTCTGTGGATCTTAATATCCTCATAGTGTTCTTTTACGTAATTAAGATTAAGATCATTAAGCCTTAAGAAAAGAGCTTCCTTAAGTTCCTCATTGGCGTCCTGAAGATAGGATGCATCCCCGGTTGAAAGTGCCTGGAGATATTCTCTCAGACAGTTCTCGGCACGGGCTGTAAGCTCGGAAATATTAATATCCGGAAAATCCTTTGCAATCTTGGGAATATATATGGAAGACCCATCCGAAAGGGATCTGGGGGACTGTGAAAATTCCTGCTCCTGCTTCTTAAGATTGGAGATAAGATCGGGATTTCCGTACACCTCACTTGATATCTCACGGGCTTTTTTTCTGATGATAAAAAATACAACAAGAACCGCTACAGCGGCAACTATGACAAGTATTAAAAAAATAGCGGACATAACTATAGGAAAAGCCATGGTCATCCTTTCAAAAAAGCCCGTCCCCATATCGGAGACGGGCTTTACAAAACTGATCGATTATTTCTTTATGTCATTATCGTCGAATACGTCTCCGCACTCGGGACAGAACTTAGGAGGATTAGCGGGATCTTCAGGTTCCCATCCGCACTTGTCGCACTTATATAAAGGTGCGCCTGCAGGACGCTTAGCTCCGCAGTTGTTGCAGAAATTACCCTGGTTTACGGTTCCGCATGAACAGGTCCATCCTGCATCTGAAGGCTTGGGATTACCGCAGTTTGAACAGAACTTTCCGGTGTTTCCGCCGGTTCCGCATGAACAGGTCCATCCGTTAACGGGAGCTGCAGCTCCTGCCTGAACAGGTGCCTGCTGCTGCACAGGCTGCTGATACATCTGCTGCTGTCCTGCCATCTGATACATATTTGCAGCCTGCTGTCCGCCCATCATACCTGCCATGTTCATTCCTGCGAATGCCATCATGGGGCCGGTTGAGGTGTTGCTTGCTGCAGCTTCCATAGCGTTTGCAGTTGAAAGAGCCATTGCTGCTGCGCCCATTGAAGGATCTCTGTAAACAGCTCTCTCCTGAGCATCCTTAAGCCTCTTCTCGTCCTCTTCGTTAGCCTTTACGCTGTTAACGGAGATGGAAGCGATGTTGATTCCACGAAGGTCTCCCCACTGGGAAGAAAGAGCCTCGTTAAGAGCGTTGCAAAGCTCGATGGTGTGTCCGGGAAGCTGGTCATACTCGATACGGTCTGCGGAGATCTTAGCGAATGCAGGCTGAAGTGCGCTGCAGAGCTCTGACTTCATGATGGAAGAAAGATTCTCTTTGTTGTAGTCGCCGCTTACGTTTCCGGAAACATGCTTATAGAAAAGCAGGGGATCTACGATCTTGAATGAATACTCACCGTTTGCCTTGATGTTAACGGTAAGCTTGAGGTTAAGATCGGGATCTACGATCTTGAAAGGAACGGTCTGGGGAGTACCCCACTTGTTCTGAAGAATCTCCTTGGTATTGATGAAGTATACTCTCTGATCCTTTCCGGTATTACCGCCCATTGCGATCCTCTTACCGATGGTCTTGAAAGTATTGAGAAGATTCTCACCGAGTTTTCCGTAGAAAAGTGAAGGCTCCGATGACTGGTCATAGATGTACTCACCGGGCTCTGCACAGAAATCTACAACTGCACCCTGGTCAACGATCAGCATACACTGTCCTTCGTTAACCGCAACCTTTGAACCGTTTGAGATAATGTTGTCATTACCCTTGGTGTTCTGGTTTCTTGCACCGTTTGTCCTCACCTGTCCTTTGGTGAGAAGAATGTCGTTAGGCATTGAATCGCAGTAGAAAAACTCAAGCCACTGATCGGCTAAGGTTCCGCCTGCTGCTGCCATTGCTGCACTAATAAGTCCCATTGTATTCCCTCCTGATAGTTTTTCTGAGCCGTGCATAACCCGTCAAAGGATTGCTGCACGATAGCTATTAAATTATACAACAAATTGCTGATTTTAGGAATAAAAAATATAGGGGAATACAACTCATTTTTACCCGTTTTTCTTGTTAAAGATACAGAATCTGTGATAAAATATTCAATTATATAATGCGTTTAGACTATTACGATTATGGATTCAATACTTTTTATCAGAAGAGAAAACAATTTCATGACCGGAGCCATTGTTAACGGACTCAAAAAAGCAGGTTTTGAGCTTTATGAAGAGCCTGTAAGTGTCAACTCCATCCAGCAGTACAAGGATGAAAGTTCGCTCATACTCTTCTATACAGACGGTATTGAGGTCATTGAAGACATCAGTTCGGTGCTGGTATATCTCAAGGATCTTTGTATAGAGGAAAACAAACTTCTTTATCTGATCGGTGACCCCAACGAGTTTTCCGTTATCTGCAAAACGGTTCCCAAGGCATCACTTTGTGATACCATGGCAAGACCTCTTGACATGGCGAAGCTTGTAAATGATATGAATAAATATACTTCTGACACTTTCAGTCAGAAGAAGAGCATTCTGGTTGTCGATGACGACCCCACTTATCTCAAGATCATAAGAGAGTGGCTCAAAAACGATTATTCGGTCACCATCGCATCATCAGCCATGCAGGCGATCATGTATATGTCCAATAATCCTGTGGATCTGGTGCTTCTGGATTACGAGATGCCGGTCACCACAGGCCCCAAGGTTTTCGAAATGATGAAGTCGGATCCTGAGATATCGGGAATCCCAGTAATGTTCTTAACGGGAAAAAACGACAAGGACAGCATAATGAAGGTAATGTTCTTAAAACCCGCAGGATACCTTCTCAAGACCATCAACAAAGAAGAACTTATAAAGACCTTAAGATCCTTCTTCGTTAACCAGAAATACAAGAAATAAAAAAGACAGCCGCCGGCTGTCTTTTATTTATCTTGCGCATGTATTACGCATCGGGATCTTCATTTAAAAACTGCTGCTCTGCCATATCATCTATCATGTGCTCGATGATGGACTTTTTCAGATATATGTCATATCCCAGCTGGCAGATAAATGCGAACTTTTTGAGATACTCTCTCTTGTCTTCGGGCATATCGTCAAAAGCCCTGTCGATCTTCTCAACCTTCTCATCAAGATCTTTTTTAAGCTTTCCTCTGGCACCCTTGCCCGTTGCGATCATCTGGGTGTACATTTTCTCAACCATGTCCCTGTTATCGGAAAGGTCATCCGAAAGAGGCGAAAGTAAAGTCTGGATGTCGCTGATGGTAAGGAACGACTTAAAATAGAAGATAAAAAGAAGTTCAAGCATATGCTCCCTTGAATACTTCTTCTTAACGGGGGGATGGATCAGGTGGTTCTTGGCATAATTATTGATCATCGTCTTCGTCAGAACCTTATCCCTCGAAGGAGTCCTTACAAGTCCCGAGAGCTTACGGTCCATAAATGTAGTAAGCTGGTCCATGTAAAGATCCATCGCGGGAAGTTCATCGGGAGAGATCGTATTTATGGATTTAAGATTGTCTATGGCACGCTCAACAGTTTCGCTAAATAACGCTTCGCTCATCTCGGATATCCTGCTTTTAGTTTTTATAGTTTCTGCAAATAATGCATATAATATTATATAGTTTTAAAGACTACATGACAAGTGATTTTTCTCGTTTGAAGTAAGTGATACTTATCATCTTTACTTTTGTATGATAAAGTGTTAAAATTTCAACTTGCGAAAGTAAACAGATCACTCAATGGGGAGAAAAGGAAATGAATGATAAATTAAAATCCGAATCCGTTGACAGACTTTTTGAAGGAATACTTGAACTTAAAACCGTTGATGAATGCTATTCCTTCTTTGAAGATCTCTGCACCATCGGAGAACTGATGAGCATGTCACAGAGATTTGAAGTAGCCAAGATGCTCAAGGAAGGACAGACCTACCTTGCCATCTCAGCCAAGACAGGTGCATCCACCGCAACCATAAGCAGGGTTAACAGAAGCCTCTCCTACGGAAACGACGGATATGACATTGTCCTTTCAAGAATGAAAGACTGAAAAAACAAAAGCACAATGACAGGTCAAAAGAAAAAGGACAGGTGACGATCACCTGTCCTTTTATCATTCTATTAAAATCCTTTTTTATTTATCACCTGATTCAACCACTACTTCCTCAACAGGTTCGGGCTCGTTTTCCTTTGCATTTTCAAGAGCATCCTTAACCTCTGATTCAGCCTGCTTCTGGTCTTTTTTCTCCTTCATCTTCCTGGAAAAATTATCCTTGCTCCTTGCAGGAACGCCCTCTTCACTCATGACGCATTTTCCCTGGAAGATCGCATTTTCATCGATGATGATATTTCCGGTATGGATATCTCCGATGACTCTTGCTGTGGATGCAAGCTCGGCTCTTTCGGGGGCGATGATGTTTCCTTCAATATCACCGCCTACGATCAGCCCGGCACATTTTACATTTCCTTTGATCTCGCCGCAGGTGCCTACAACCACGGTACCTTCGACATTAACGTTTCCGTTGATCCTGCCATCGATACGTACACATCCCGGAGCTGCGAAATCGCCCTCCATCACGGCACCCTTACCGATGAGCGTGGTGATATTCAGTTTTTGATTTTTCATTATCTTTACTCCCTTGACAGTGTTGACGGCCGTATTATCAGCCGCTTATTATCATAACCTCTTCGGGATCAATGTATTCGTCGTTGTACATGATCTCATAACCCAAAGAGAGATTATTCGTACCCAGATTGTAAAGAGTGTTTCCTGCAAAAACAGCATCACCTTCGGATACAATGGGATCTCCGTCGTTCATGTAAATACTCTTGTATCCGTTACCGTGATCAATGGTTATAACTGTGTAGAAGCCAAGATCCTTAACTTCCTTGTCTTCCTTTTTGGAACCTACAGTTTCACCTGCTACGTAGTACTCAGCGATGGAATCGCTGTTATTATCCTTGGGATTTGTCCTGATCTCGGACACTATGCCTGATGCCGCAGCCCTGCAAAAATCTCCGTCAGAACCTTTGAACACTATGACGGGAATATCTCCGTCCGCTGTCTTGTTCATACTTGCAGAGCCGCTAAGGGGAAACTCCGTCGGCACGTACATATTATCGATCTGACTGGTCAGTCCTGCCACTTCATCAATCTTGGTATTGACTGTCTGGGAAAGAATGGCTATCTCCGAATCCTTGGATGCAATGGTGTCATTAAGACTTGCAACCTCAGCTTCAAGGATCTCGATCCTCTCATTTCGTGCGGAGATACCTTCATTAAAGCCTTTGATTATTCCTGCCTCGTTGGCAAAATAGCCTATACTCACGCCCACAAATATGCAGCCTGCAACCGCCGCTACTCTGACAAAGCCCTTGTGAATGCGAATGAGCTTGGTCTTCTCATTGACATCACTGGATGCAACTATCATCTGTCTTTGAATTTTCTTTCTGTGCCTTGATTCCTTCTGCACATAAACAAAGCGTGAAGCCATTAAACCTCCGAAAATGTATTAAAACAGTACACTACACTATATCATTTCAATAACATTTTTGCAAACTTTATGTAATAAAAATGTAATAAATAAAGATTAAAAAAGTATAAAAAAAACGCCCTTAAAGAGCGTTTTTGAATGCTTGTGGAGCAGTCCTGCTTACAGTCACAAGTTTTTGCAGATATCCAAAACCTTCGAAAACTCCAGGTTTCCTCCGTAAATATCAAGCGCGGATCCGATGGTAATATCCACTCTTCCGCCTCCCAGCCTTCCTGCTTTTTCTATATCATCGTAAGTTGATATACCACCTGCATATGTAACAGGCAGGGTATCGAATCCGGACAGGATCCTAAATACATCCTCGGAAAGCCCTGAGTTTTTTCCTTCCACATCTACCGCATGTATCAGAAACTCATCACAATATTCGGAGAGTTTTTCAAGTAGTTTATGGTCAAACTCTTCTTCGGTTTTTTTCTGCCACCTGTCTGTCATGACAAAATACTTTCCGTCAAATTTCTTGCAGCTCATATCAAGGACAAGGTGATCTTTTGAAACCGCAGATGATATCTTTTCCAGATTGTCATAGTCGATACGGCCGTCTGAAAAAACAAAAGAGGTTACGATGACATGGGATGCTCCGGCATCAAGAAATACTTTTGCATTCTTATCATCAATACCGCCGCCTGCCTGAATACCTCCGGGAAATGCCGAAAGTGCATCAAGACACTGCTTTAAAGATGCATCGTATTCCGGGGTTCCTTTTTTATTGAGTATTATCGCATGTCCGCCCTTAAGATCATTTTGGGAAAATAGACGTGCATAGAAAGGCGCATCCTTTTCGGATACAAAATTTTCCCGCAAATCTGAGGAGCCGTCACTAAGTGACGACCCCACGATCTGTTTTACTTTTCCGTTGTGAATATCAATACAGGGACGAAATCTCATATCACCTATCCGAACCGGTTCAGCTGAGGGATGCGTCTATGACATTGCTCATATCATAAAGTCCGGGGCCTTTTCCGGCAAGAAATACCGCAGCACTTACAGCACCTTTTGCAAATACCGCTCTTGAATATGCGCTGTGGGAGAATGTGATAACTTCATCGGTACCCGCAAAGATAACATCATGGTCTCCTACTATGGTGCCGCCTCTTACTGCACTGATACCGATCTCTTTGTCAGGTCTCTTTTCTCTTCTTGTACTTCTGTCGTATACGTATTCGTATTCGTTGCCCAGAGCTTCGTTGACGGAATCTGCAAGTGCAAGAGCCGTTCCGCTGGGAGCATCAAGCTTCATCCTGTGATGTTTTTCAACTATCTCGATATCAAAACCCGATGATGCAAGTACACCTGCGGCATCCTTAAGAAGCTTAAGGAGCAGGTTGATACCAAGACTCATGTTTGCACTCTTTAATACTGCAATCTTTTCGGAAAGAGCCTTAACACGTGAAAGCTGATCCTCCGACAGGCCGGTTGAACACAGAACCAGAGGAAGATTCTTTTTTTCACAGTAATCCATAAGCTTATCTACTGCGGATGCACTTGAAAAATCGATGACTACATCGGCAGGAACATCACATGCGTCGATATCCGTAAAAACAGGATAGGTATTGGTGATCTTGTCAAAAACATCTATACCTGCCACTATTTCGGCATCATCACGGTCCTTTACAATGCCGGTTATCATCTGTCCCATACGGCCGTTGCAGCCGTGCATGATGATCTTAACCATAACAATCCCTTTCTGTGATCAGTCTTTTGTAAGGTCGTTGAACTTGATGACAGCGCCCTCGGATACCTTGAGTCCGTAATCCACAAGGGACTTCTTAAGCCTTGCAACATTGGCATCATCCATCTCGGTAAGAGGAAGTCTTAAAGGACCTGCATTCATTCCCATGAGATTGAGAGCGGTCTTTACAGGGATGGGATTTACCTCGCAGAAAAGACTTCCGATGACATCAATTGCTTCAAGCTGAAGCTTGCAGCTGGTCTTAACATCTCCCTCAAGATACTTGGCAACGATGTCATGTGTCTGCTTAGGAGCAATGTTTGAAAGAACGGAGATGACACCGAGTCCGCCCAGAGAAAGAAGGGGAACAATCTGGTCATCATTTCCGGAATAGATTGCAAAATCATCATTCATGATGGAGGCAAGAGTCGCTACCTGGGAGATATTTCCGCTTGCTTCCTTGATAGCTACCACATTTGAACACCTCTCTGCAATGGCCTTAACGGTAGCGGGAAGGATGTTGCATCCGGTTCTTGAAGGAACGTTGTAAAGAATCGCAGGGATCTTAACTGCCTCTGCAGTCTTGCAGAAATGCTCGATAAGGCCCTTCTGGGTTGCTTTATTGTAATAGGGAGTTACCAGAAGAAGCGCATCTGCACCTGCTTTTTCAGCTTCCTTTGAAAGATAGATCGCAGTCTCTGTGCTGTTGGATCCGGTTCCGGCTATAACGGGAACCCTGCCTGCAACCTTCTCTACTGTGTGCTTTATAACATTTATATGTTCCTCATGTGAAAGAGTTGATGCCTCTCCTGTAGTTCCGCAGGCAACTATGGCATCGGTTCCTCCGCTTATCTGAAACTCGATGAGTTCATCAAGTTTTTCATAGCTTACGCTTCCGTCAGCCTTCATGGGTGTTACAAGTGCAACTGCTGCTCCTGTAAAGATGGGTTTGCTCATTTTCTTTCTCCTTTACATCTTTGGTTTACGTGTTTTCGTCAGCCTTTTCAAAAAGAAAGACTGACACGTAATAAATACGGTCAGCCGTTATCAATCCAAATCCTTGATAGCTCCCCATCCGGTAACCCGGATGACAGTCATACGATTATTCACCGCATGCCCAGGATCCGGTCTTCCGCAAAAACCGTTCCTTCGGCGCCTCACCCTTTTTGAAACCTTCGAATGTGTGCGGCACATCCGGCTTCTTACTGTTGATCGGCGCAACCTCTACCGTTTTATTATCTTAACGAAAATACTATCACCACCGTCTGTAACTGTCAACCTCAAAATGCTATATAAATCAGCAAAAACGGCGATTTTTGGCAATATAAAACTTTACGTATTTATTAAAATATCATAAAATAATTATTATGAAAAAAACAAAACTTGTTAATAAATTCGCATTACTTATTTCCGTATTCGTTGTCTTTACGGTCACACTTTCTGCGATCGTAACTTATTTTTCCCAAATGAAATTAAACAAGAACGCCTGTGTAAACAAGATAATGGGCGTGGGCGATTACCTGGAAGGCCTTATTGCTGAAGATCCCGGTGATTTTAAGGAATACATAGACTTCTATAAGGAACACTATGAAGACATCCGTATTCCGAAAGACTTTACCGACAGCATGGATGCTAAGATTGCTTTTTACGCAGCATTCAGCAAAGAATATCCCGGTGCTACCTTCAAGACAGATGTATTACCTTCGGAGATGTCTCTTGAACTCCAGACTCTTTACTACACCTTTGTTCACGAATACTGGATACTTACATTTGAACAGGCAAGAGAATCCTTCGATCTTCCCTATACATATTTCCTTCTTCCCGATGATTCCGACAATACCACAATGTATATGATCGACGGCGAACGTACCGAAGACCCCGATCATCCCGGATTCCTTTACATGGGCGACACATATTACGAAGAGCCCTCCGAACATCCCCTTATGTGGAATACCTATCATAACGGCAAAAAATATGATGATGTGTATGAATGGGACAATGACTGGGGAAACACTTATTCCTACTACACCCCCGTTGTGTTAAACGGTGTGTGCGAAGGTCTTGTTGTCACCGAGATTGACGTAAAATACGTTAACGGAAAGATCATAAAGAGCACTCTTCTCCTTTCACTGCAGCTGGGACTGCTTCTCATTGCAGCTACGGGAATACTGCTTATTATCGTTAACAAAAAGCACATAAGCAGGATAAACCATCTGTCGGAACAGGTAAACGAATTCTCCGCAAACAAAGGATATGAAACCATCGAGGCAATAAACGCTTATCCCTACGGAAACGACGAAATATCAGCGCTTGCCGGGAACACGGCAGCAATGATAAAACAGCTTCAGTCCCACGAAAGAAAAATAGCCAAGGACGCACAGTTCAAGAGCGATTTTTTGGCAAACATGAGTCACGAGATCCGCACCCCCATGAACGCTGTCGTCGGTCTTTCGGAACTGTTACTCAAGGAAGACCTTTCTGAAAAGAGCAGGGAATATTCCGAGCAAATCTACGAATCTGCCAACTCAATGCTCTCCGTCATAAATGACATACTTGATTTCTCAAAGATTGAGGCAGGCACAATGGTGATCACCCCTGCAGATTACGATGTCAGGAAATCTATCAATATGGTGGTCAGCAATCAGGCAATGGGAATCGCAGATAAGCCGGTCAAGATGGGACTTAATATTTCCCTTGATATCCCCAACCGTCTGTACGGCGATGTTGCCCGTATCAAACAGATCCTGGGAAATGTCATATCAAATGCAGTGAAGTTCACAAAAGAAGGTTCCATCTCCGTTGACGTCAAGAGCAGACCAATAGATGAAAAGAACATAACTCTCGTGATCAGAGTATCAGATACCGGTATAGGCATCAAAAAGGAAGATTATGAGAAGATATTCGAATCCTTCTCACAGATAGACAGTAAGAGGAACCGTGAAGTAGAAGGAACCGGACTCGGTCTTGCCATCACCCAGCAGCTTATAGGGCTAATGAACGGCACAATTGAAGTAGAGAGTGAATACGGTGTGGGAAGTACATTTATCATCACTCTTCCCCAGAAGATATCCGATTCACAGACTGCAGGTGAGGATCCCAAAGTAATCACCGCATCAGGCGAAAAACCTCTGAAAGCTCCAGGAGCCAGGGTTCTTGTTGTGGATGACAACAGTGTTAATCTCTATGTTGCCAAGAATCTCCTTGAAATGTACGGAATCAAACCGGTATGCGTTCCCAGCGGAGATCTTGCCATCAAAGCCGTAGACAAAAAAGAATTCGACCTTATCCTCATGGATTACATGATGCCCAAAATGGACGGCATAGAAGCCATGAAAGCCATCCGCGAGCAGCATCCCGAATATAAGGACAGACCTGTTATAGCCTTTACGGCCAATGCGGTTGAAGAAGCAAGGGAGAAGCTGCTGAGCGAAGGAATGAACGATTTTCTTCCAAAGCCCGTCAAGGTCGAGGACGTAGAAGCTATCTTAAGAAAATGGCTTCCCGATGAACTGATAGAATAATAAAAAAAATCAGGACCATCCGAAAGGATGGCCCTTTTGTTATCAGTCTTTGTTAAAACCTGCGCGCTTTCTCAGTCTGGGATCAAGGATCTTTTTCCTGATACGCAGATTCTGGGGAGTTACTTCCAAAAGCTCGTCGGTTTCGATGAAGTCAAGTGCCTGCTCAAGAGAAAGGATCTTGGGAGGTGTAAGTCTTAATGCTTCATCTGCGGAAGAGGATCTGGTATTTGTCATCTGCTTTCTCTTGCAGACATTGATCTCGATATCCTCGCTTCTGCCCGTCTCTCCCACTACCATTCCCGAATATACTTTTTCGCCGGGGCCGATAAAGAGAGTTCCTCTTTCCTGTGCATTGAAAAGACCGTAAGTGATGGCTTCTCCGTCCTCAAATGCGATAAGGGAGCCCAGTTTTCTGTAGGAGATATCTCCCTTATAAGGGGCATAACCGTCGAATTCGGTATTGATGACTCCGTTACCCTTGGTATCTGTCAAAAACTCTCCTCTGTAGCCTATAAGGCCTCTTGAAGGGATTGAAAACTCAAGTCTTGTATATGTTCCGCCGCTTATGGAACTCATATTCCTGAGTTCGCCTTTTCTTGAACCAAGCTTTTCGATAACCGCACCTGTACAGTCATTGGGAACATCAATATATGCGATCTCCATGGGCTCAGTCTTGTTACCCTTTTCATCTGTCTTGAACAAAACCTCCGCCTTGGATACGGCAAATTCATATCCCTCTCTTCTCATGGTCTCTATAAGAACGGAAAGGTGAAGTTCTCCTCTTCCTGATACCTTGAACCTGTCGGTATCCTCGGTCTCTTCGACTCTGAGTGAAACATCGGTATTAAGCTCTTTGTAAAGTCTGTCCCTGAGATGTCTTGAAGTGACAAACTTACCCTCCTGACCTGCAAGAGGAGAATCATTTACGCAGAAATCTATGGCGATGGTAGGCTCGGATATTTTCTGGAAAGGAATGGGATCAACGGAATCCGGGCTGCAGATGGTATCACCTATATGGATCTCTGAAATACCTGATATGGCAACGATGGAACCGATCTTTGCCTCATTTACTTCAACCTTTGCAAGTCCGTCAAACTCATAGAGTTTGCTGATCTTGGTCTTAATAAGCTTATCGGGATCGTGGTGGTTACAGATAACAACTTCCTGGTTCACCTTAACGGAACCGTTCTCAACCTTACCGATTCCGATACGGCCCACATACTCGTTGTAATCTATGGTAGAGATCAGTACCTGGGTTCCTGCCTCGGAATCCCCCTCAGGTGCGGGGATATATTTGAGAATGGTATCAAACAAAGGCTCCATGCTGGTTCCCTGCTGTGCGGGATCCATGCTGGCAATACCGCTCTTTGCGGAAGCATAAACGAAGGGACAGTCAAGCTGTGCATCATCTGCGTCAAGTTCAAGGAAAAGTTCGAGTACCTCGTCAACAACCTCCTCGGGCCTTGCTTCGGGACGGTCTATCTTATTGATGCATACGATAACGGGGAGCTTAAGTTCCAGTGCTTTCCTTAATACAAACTTAGTCTGGGGCATTGCTCCTTCAAATGCATCAACAACAAGGATAACTCCGTTGACCATCTTAAGGACACGCTCAACCTCTCCGCCGAAATCCGCATGCCCCGGGGTATCAACGATATTGATCTTGGTATTTTTATATGTAACGGCAGTATTCTTGGAAAGTATGGTTATTCCGCGCTCACGCTCGATATCCCCCGAGTCCATGACACGCTCTGCAACTTCCTGGTTTTCCCTGAATACTCCGCTCTGTTTTAAAAGTTCGTCTACAAGGGTGGTCTTGCCGTGATCGACATGGGCGATTATGGCAACATTTCTTATATCTTCTCTCTTCGTGATCATAACTTACTCCTTCTCAAAACTTTAATAATATACCCCAAGACAGAGTATTTTTCAAGTTATTACAAAGATTGAGATTAAAAAACGATTTCTAAAAAAGCATAAAGAAAGCAGGTCCTTAAGGACCTGCCTCCCATTATTTGTCAGATATTCGTCTTCAGACCATCAATCCTTGTAAAGATAGATGTAAACGTCAAATCCACCATCTTCCTTGGGATCATAATAATCATAACACATGAACATACCGCTGCTTGAATCTCTCTCAGCTGCAGACCACCAGAAAGCATATTCTGTATCCGAAGGATCATTGTCATCAAGCATCCATGCTTCATCTTTAAGATCGCACTCCATCATATCGGGAGTAAGATCTACCCAGAAAGAGAAGATGGGATAAGGATCATTATTGTACTGAGACCAGTCTATATCCCAAAGATCCATATCATCGGAAAATGCTTCAAAATACGCTCTCTCATTTCCGTCTTTATCTTCACCTTCTGATACCAGCGCATAAACATCGTCCCAGTGATAATACTGATCTTCCCATTTACCGGTTCCGGAAAGAGTTATATTGCCGGAGTAGGTTCCGTACCAGTCATCTGCATCTCCTGAGGTGTAAGGCTCGGGATCGGGTTCGGGATCGGTCCAGGGTTCGGGTTCCGGTTCAGGTTCAGGCTCAGGTTTTTCCTCTTCTTTGACTTTAACCTTGATGGTGATCTCGTCATCTGAATTGGAAGCGGTAACTGTGATCTTTGCCTTACCTTCCTCAAGACCTGTAATTGTGATCTTTCCGTTACTTTCTTTGATCTTTGCAATGTCATCATCATCGATCTCAACGGAAACATCCTTAAGCTCGTCATAATTCTTGATCTTAACTGAGGTTTTTTCATCAACTTCAACAGTGACCTTGGTCTCATCAACCTCGATGGAAACCTTCTTTGCCCCCCCGCATCCGCAGAGACCTGCAGTAAGTGCAAGTGCTGCGATCATGGAGACGGCCTTCTTAAAAAAAATCTTTTTCATAACAGCCTCCCATTATAATACAAACTTTACCTAGCAATATATACTCTATGACTCATTAAAAAATATGTCAAACTACCTTATCTCGCTTTTGTAAGAAAGGGCTTTTTCCTTAAGATCGACCGCATTTGAAAGAGAACTTTCGGAAAGAGAATCAGATCCAAGAAGCCTTGCGATCTCCCGGACTGATTCATCACCCTCTATCGTTCTGACATTCGTCTTGGTGGAGGATTCATCGGAAGATTTTTCAATGACAAAATGATGATCCGCCATAGCCGCGATCTGCGGAAGATGGGTTATACAAATTACCTGATGATGGATGGATACTCCGGCAAGGGACTGGGCAACCTTCCATGCAGTGATGCCGCTTATACCTGAATCAATCTCATCAAAGATAAGAGTTCCGGTATTCTCCCTTCCGGCAAGAACGGTCTTTACAGCAAGCATGATCCTTGAAAGTTCACCGCCGGATGCGACATCGGATATGGGCTTTAAATCCTCACCGGGGTTGGTGGAAATATAAAAGTCTGCACTGTCACACCCTCTGGGGCCTTCCGATGAATTCTCAAGTCTTATCTCAAGACGGGCTCCGTTAAAGTTAAGCTCCTTTAACTGTTCCTGAAGCTCGCGGGAAAGAACAGGTGCACTCTTTTTCCTGAGGGCAGTAAGTTTTGATGCGGCTTTAAAATAATCGTTTTCTGCTTCAGAAACTTTCTTTTTGAGTTCATCCAAATATGCATCGTAATCGGCATATTTATCAAGCTGTCCCCTCTTTTCGTCTGCGTATTTTAAAATATCAGTGATAGTCCTGCCGTACTTACTCTTCAGTTTATTGATAAGATCCAGTCTGCTTTCCGTTATTTCAAATTCTTCTTCATCAAATTCCATTCCCGAAATATATGAAGAGACGGAATAACTGATATCGGATAATAGTGATTCCGCACCGGATAGTTCCTCGGATAGCTTAACAAGCTCATCATCGTAACGGGAGATCTGTGATAATTCCCCGGATGCTGCAGATACAAAACTGCAGGCATTTTCATCGGCATCACCCCCAAGAAGGTCATGAACCTTTTTTATTCCCTCTGCGATCTTTTTGAAATTGCTCATTTTACGGTAGGCATTTTCAAGTTCTTCATCTTCGCCTTCCGTAAGAGCAGCTTCTTCGATCTCATTAAGTTCATATTCCGCAAGAGAAATCTCTCTTTCCTGCACACCTGGGTCCATATTCTCGGATTCAAGTTTTTCACGCAGTGCCTTCATGACATCGTACTTTGATGTAACATCGGATAAAAGACCATTTATCTTGTCTCCGCAGCTTGAATCCAATATTGCAAGAAGACTTGATCTGTGAAGAAGAGTCTCATAATCTCTCTGTCCGTGGACATCGATGAGAGCCTGGGATAACTTCTTCATTTCCTTAACAGTGGTGTTGGATCCGTTGATCCTGCATGAAGATTTGGTCTGGGAACAGACTCTTTTAATTATGACGCTTCCGTCATCTTCAGGTTCAATATCAAGTTCACTTAATACTTCAAGAGCCTTTGGGGAAATATCGTCAAATACGAGTTCGACAGATGCACTCTCCGCTCCGTTTCTGATCATCTGAGTATCAAACCTGGAACCGAGAGCCATAAGAACGGATCCCATAAGAAGTGATTTTCCGGCACCGGTCTCACCTGTAAGTATATTCAGTCCTCCGGCAAAATCGATATCCGCATCTTCAATAAGTGCTAAGTTTTTTACATGTAGATTTTTAAGCATAATCCTCCGCCTTTACAAAGGGCGGTCAAAGGTATTCATTACTGTATTCCCGTAACTCCGGTAATCTTGTCCATCAGTTCATCTGCAGAAGCTGCATCCCTGACGGCGATCATCACGGTATCGTCGCCGGCAATACAGCCCACAACCTCTCTGAGATTCATTGCATCAATTGCGGCGGCAACGGCCATGGCCATTCCTGCAACAGTCTTAAGGACAAGAATGCTCTGTGCTTTATCGATGCTTACAAAACCGTCCCTTAAGACTCTGGGGTACTTTTCTTCCATTATCCCGCGGGAACTTACCAGTCTTGCATATTTCTGCCCGGTCTTCTCAGAAGGGATCTTGGTAAGAGACAGTTCACGGATATCTCTTGAAACAGTAGCCTGGGTGGCTTCGAATCCCTCTTTTTTAAGAAGTGCACAGAGTTCTTCCTGAGTTGATATATCATTATTCTCTATGAGAAATAATATCTTGTTTTGTCTGGAATTTTTCCCTTTCATCAGGCATCTCCCAATTTTCTGTGAAGAGTATCAAGGAAACTTACATTGCTGAGTCTGATAAGATCGGTATTTTTCTCGGATCTTCCGATCACCACCTTGTCCCCGGGGTCAAGAAGTATTCTGATACTTCCGTCAAAAGAAACTTCTATCTGCCTTTCCACGCCATCGTTTCTGGGCGGGATCGGCACCTCTATGGTATCTCCTGCGGAAAGTACCAGACTTGAATGATAAAGTGAATGAGGACATATGGGAGTAAGGATCATAACATCCGATAAGGGTGCCGCTATGGGTCCGCCTGCAGAAAGATTATATCCCGAAGATCCCGTGGGAGTGGAAACGATAAGTCCGTCCCCTTTGAAGGTGTGAATGAACTGGGAATTAACATACACGGGAAGTTCTATCATGTTCATTCCACCGTATCTGCTGATGACCACATCATTAAGAGACCTGGTTACGATCTTTTCACCGTTTTTCCTGATGATCTCACCACAGAGCATCAGACGCTTTTCCGTATAGTAATCTCCCTTGATCAGCCTTGCAAGACTCTCTTCAAGCTTTGCAGGCTCTATCTCGGTAAGGAATCCGAGTTTTCCCAGATTGACACCTACTATGGGGATATCGGACTTCCAGGCTTCCCTTGCAGCCTGAAGAACGGTTCCGTCCCCTCCCAGTACGATGATAAGGTCATAACCTGATTTTAGATCTATCTCCGCATCCTTATCCTCGGTCCTGCTGATATCGGATAAAAGCACATCTGCCGTAATGCCTTCTTTTTCCATAAAGGCTTTGACACGCTTTGTGATCACTTCGTCGGGATCCTTATGTTTATTTGTATAGATAAGTACTTTATTCATTGCTCAGTTCTCTGTGTGAGTTTTCGGCAAGTTGCGATATCTTATGTGTCCACTCTTCGGAATCTGTGAGAGTCTCGTTTCGTGAAGAAAGATCCGTAAAGATTTCTATAGCTTCCTTTTCTGTAAGCTTCAGGATATCTTCGGAAATATCTTCTTTTTTCTTAAGGTACATCAGATATTCGATATTTCCTTCAGGTCCCTTGATGGGTGAATAATCAGTGCCTATGATATCAAAACCTGTAAATGAAGCAAAACCGATAACTCTCTTAATTACATCTTCATGTGTTTTTATGTCTCTTACCACACCGTTTTTTCCCACCTTATCCTTGCCCGCTTCAAACTGGGGTTTTATAAGGGCTACTATCTTACCCGAATCCTTAAGGATATTCCTTGCAGGAATAAGGATCTTGTCCAGTGATATGAACGAAACATCTATACTTGCAAAATCCGGTTTATCGGGAATGTCATCCGGAGTCAGGAACCTGAAATTGGTCTGCTCCATACACACTACCCTCTCGTCATTTCTGAGTTTCCAGTCAAGCTGTCCTCTGCCCACATCTATGCTGTAAACCTTGCGGGCTCCGCTTTTTAACATACAGTCCGTAAAACCGCCGGTGGATGAACCGATATCCATGCATATCCTGTCTGTAAGGTCGATCTCAAAAACATTCATCGCCTTCTCGAGTTTGAATCCTCCGCGGCTTACATATTTAAGCTGTTTGGATCTTACCTCAAAAGTGCATGTACTTTCATCGAATGCTGATCCTGCCTTATCTTCCTTTTCACCGTTAACGTAAACCTCACCTGCCATGATGAGAGCCTTAGCTTTTTCTCTGGAAGGGGCAAGTCCTTTATTAACTAAAATAACATCAAGTCTTTCTTTCATATATGGTCTCAGAGTCAGTTACAGTCTGTCTTAAATTTACCGCTGACACACTCAGCTATGCTTCCGGGATCAAGTCCCAGTTCTTTCCTGAGCTGGTCCACACTTCCGTGATGAATGAACCTGTCGGGAATACCGAAATTCATGACCTTTATATTAAGGTCATCTTCGGATACCGCTGAAAGGATATGCTCTCCGAAACCTCCGGACAGCACATTATCTTCAATGGTAACAAGGAGCTTATGTGCGGATGCACATTCCTTAAGCATTTCCTTATCAATGGGTTTTACGAAACGTGCATTGATAAGACTTACGTTTAATCCTTCTTTTTTAAGGATATCTCTTACCGCCTCAGCTATCTGAACCATATTGCCCACAGCAAGGAGTGCTATGTCTTTTTCCCTGTAGATCCATTCGGACTTTCCGAAGACAACCGGTTCTCTGTATTCCTTAAGTCCCGCATACGCTTCGCCTCTGGGATATCTGACAGCAACGGGTCCGTCAAAAGAAGTAGCGAACTTGAGCATATCCGAAAGCTCCCATTTATTCTTGGGTGCACATATGGTCATATTGGGAAGTTCCGAAAGATATGAAAGATCAAAAACTCCCTGGTGGGTCTCACCGTCTGAACCCACAAGACCGGCCCTGTCGATGGCAAAAACAACGGGAAGGTTCTGAAGACATATATCGGAAAAGATCTGGTCATATGCCCTTTGAAGGAATGAAGAATAAACAGCAAAAACAGGTCTGTATCCTCCGATGGCAAGTCCTGCCGCAAAAGTCACCGCATGCTGTTCCGCAATTCCCACATCAAAAAACCTGTCGGGATATTTCTTACTGAATCTTCTAAGACCGCATCCTTCAGACATTGCCGCAGTAATGGCAACTATGCGGTCATTTTTTTCTCCGAGTTTGAACATGACCGTTGAAAAAATATCGGTCCATGCCGCAACTTTCCTGGGATTAAGGGGCACTCCGTTAGTGACGTCAAAAGGCTCGGTCCCGTGAAATCTTGCGGGATGCTTTTCTGCGGGAGCAAATCCCTTGCCCTTCTTTGTAAGAACATGTATAAGGACGGCTCTCTTAAATCTCTTAGCTTCTTTTATGGCATTTCTGAGTGCCTTGATATTATGACCGTCAACGGGACCCAGGTATACGATCCCCATTTCCTCGAACATCATTCCGGCAGGAACCATGAGAGACTTGAAGGAATTCTTCGCTCTTCTGATCCTTCCAACTACTTCCTGTCCGTAGGGCTTATCTATGATCTTGTTATAAACGCTTTCCTTAAGTCCAAGGTAACCGTTTGATGTACGGATGGAATTAAGATACTTGGGAATGCCGCCCACATTCTCGGATATGGACATATCATTGTCATTTAAGATGATAATGTAATTTGTATCAAAACGCCCGGCATTGTTCAGGGCTTCAAATGCCATTCCGCCTGTAAGGGATCCGTCGCCGATAACGGAAACTATGGTCTCGTCACCGCCTCTTAAATCCCTTGCACAGACCATTCCAAGTCCCGCAGAAACAGAAGTCGAACTGTGTCCCGTATCAAATGAATCACAGTCGCTTTCGCTTCTTTTCGGAAATCCGCTTAAGCCCCCGTATTTCCTTAAGGTATCAAAGCCTTCTTTTCTTCCGGTTAAGATCTTGTGGGTATAGGACTGATGCCCCACGTCCCAGATGATCTTATCTTTCGGAAGATCCAACTCCAGGTGTAAAGCCATGGTAAGCTCAACAACACCAAGGTTTGCACCAAGGTGTCCGCCGGTCTTTGAGACTTTGTCGATGAGAAATTCTCTTATCTCACCTGCAAGATTATTCAGTTCCGAGTCCGGGATATTTTTTATATCACCGGTCTTATTTATCTTATCAAGATTCATTTATTTTTTTCTGCCAAGAAGTGAGAGGATCAGCTCCTCCATGAATTCGTGCTTTCCGGGAAGAGATGCAAGTATCTCAAGAGCCTCCTCGGTAAGTTTCTTCTCATCTTCCTCGGACTGCTCAATACCGTGAAGGGTCACGTAAGTTTTCTTTCCGTCTTTTTCATCGGAGCCCACATTTTTTCCAAGGGTGTCGGTATCCCCTATTACGTCAAGAAGATCATCCCTTATCTGGAATGCCACTCCGATGTTGTATCCGATCTTTTCAAGTTTTTCTATCTGGCGTGTTCCGGCACCTGCCAAAGCTCCGCCGATCATAAAGCATGACTGGATAAGAGCTGCGGTTTTATGTTCGTGTATGAATAAAAGTTCTTCTTCGGAAAGAGTGAGGTTCTTTTTTTCAGCCTCTACATCAAGGCACTGTCCCCCTACCATTCCGAAAATACCTGCTTTGAGTGAAAGGATCTTAAGTGCATTGGCACATGAAAGATACTTTGAAGATATGGTCTCATGAGTCGACCCGGAATTACCGGATTCTTCCTCAACTATGTCGAAGCATTTAAAAGCGGTCTCATATGCAAAGTTTAATAATCCGTCTCCAGCAAGTATGGCCATGGCATCACCGTATTTTTTCCAGGTAGTCTCACGGCCGCGGCGAAGGGTATCATTGTCCATTGCGGGAAGATCATCATGAACCAGGGAATATGTATGGATCATCTCAATAGCTGCCATAAAAGGCTCTATGATCTCATCCTGTCCCCTGAACATGCGATAGGTCTCCTGCATTAGTAGAGGACGAAGTCTTTTTCCTCCCGCCGTGACGGAATAATTCATGGCTTCAATAACTGACTTTTGAAGCTTATCTTCCGGATCCGGAAGATATTTCATTACTATCTCTTCCGCTTTTTCCGTCTGTTTTTTCAGTTCTGTAACAAATTTCTGTCTGTCCACTTACTGCTCCATACTTTCGACACTCATGTCGGCATTTAACTTAAGGACTTCTTTTTCAACCATGTCTATCTGATCAGAACAGGTCTTTATAAGATCCATCCCCTTTTTATAATTATCAAAGGCTTCTTCCAGAGGAAGATCACCTGACTGTAATTTTGCGGTTATCTCGTTTAAAAGATCAAAATTCTCTTCAAGTGAAAGTTCTTCTTTTTCTTTATTTTTTGCTGCTGCCATTTTTATCTCCTGAGAATCACAACTCTTCCGTTTCGTTTACTGTAGCGTTTATCCTGCCGTCCGTAACTCTTATATCAAGTGCATCACCGGGCTTTATGCCTTGTACGGACCTTATGTTTTTTCCGTTTTTATCGGAAACATACGAAAACCCGCTCTTTAGTCTTAACAGCGGAGACAATCCTTCAAGGGAACTTATATATACATCCCTTCTTTTCGATGCCCCGGAAAGTGATGCATTCATCAGAGGCGGAAGTTTCAATCTGTATTTTTCAATGGCGGTCTTTTTGGATAAGACGGCCTGATCCATAAGCGAAGGAAGCTGGGATCTGAATTTTTCAAGTTCCTTCTTATCGCGCTCAAGACGGGATATGGGAGAATTGAACCTGATGGCATCCGATGCGGCATTTAGTCTTTTTTTCTCCGCAGACACTCTGTTCTTCATCAGCATTGTGAGTTCATCCGGTGCTGCAGAAAGCATACTCAGAAGATCCCTTACACCCTCTGTCGCTTTGTGAGCCGCTGCAGTGGGAGTTATCTGATGGTCATCCGCAATGTCATCCGTGATGGATTCATCCCTCTTGTGACCTATGGCTGAAATAATGGGAGTCCTGCAGTCAAAAACCGCCTGGGCAACTTCCCTGTCGTTGAAGGTCCAGAGGCTGTCCTTGGAGCCGCCTCCTCTTGAAAGAATGATAACATCAGGGCCATACTCATCCATTCTCTTAATGGCACTTACAACTTCACTGACGGCACTTTCACCTTCCTGCAGAGCGGTGCATACGACAATGTTAACAAAAGGATTGTACTCCCTTGCACTGGCAACAACGTCACCTATGGCGGCACCGGAAGATGCGGTTATAAGGCCTATGGTCATGGGAAATCTCGGAAGCGGTTTTTTGTACATCTCATCGAACATTCCGAGTTCTTCAAGTTCTCTTCTGAGTGCTTCAAGAGCACGTTTCCTTGCTCCTTCGCCCCCGTCGGAAATTCTCTCAAATACAAAAGAAAGCCCGAACCTCTCGTGGTAATTCAGGCTGCCGAACAAAGTAACCTTCGCACCTTCCCTGATGATATCAAAGAATTCACGGGTACATTTGCTCCCAAACATCATGCACTTTATAACGGATGCGTCTGTCTTATCCTTGAGGTCGAAGTAGATATGACCGTTTTTGTTGGGACCGTTATATCCTACTATCTCTCCCTCAATCTCAATCCTGTACAGTGTCTTTGATATCCTTATGGCACTGTTAAGATTTTTGACAAGTTCAGATACTGTATATGCCATCAGCTGATATCCTTAACCTTTGTCAGGATCGCATTTACAAACGCTCCGGATGAATTGTCACCATACGTCTTGGCAATCTCCACCGCTTCATCCATGGCAACGGAAACGGGGATATCATCGTCATAGAGCATCTCATAGATCCCGAGGCGGAGAGATGCAAGCTCGCATTTTCCCATTCGGCTTCTTGTCCAGCCGACCGCACACTTGTCGATCAGTCCGTCGATCTCGGAAAGCTTTGAAAGTACTCCTTTGAATTTTGAGACTATATACTCAAGATCTTCCTCAAGGTATTCTTCGCTTCCGTTCTCCTCAAAAAGACTGATCTGCTCATCAAGATCGCTTTCATCATAAAATTCAATGCGGAACACGAGCCCAAAGACTCTGTCCCGCAGTTTGTGCCTGGTAAGGCTTTTTTTATCCGAAAAGTCCACTATTAAACCTCAACACCGCTGACTCTTATATTAACATCCGAACAGGTAAGTCCCGTCATATTCTCAACGGAACTCTTAACCCTTGACTGAACCGCCTGGCAGGTAGAGGGAATGGGGAATCCGAACCTTGTCGAGATTATCATTGAAATCTTGACATTGGTACCGGAAATATCAGCCTTGATAAGTGATCTGCTCTTGGATCTTTCAGCTATGCCTTCAACTCCTTCAACTTCACTTGCGGCAAGTGCGGCAATCTCCTCAACAACGGAATCTGCTATAAATACATGTCCGTTATTTTCAGCGGTTCCGATAGAAATACCGGATTTTTCGGTAGTATTTTTGGGAGCTTTAACTTTTTTCTCTTTTACTGTTTTAGCAGCTGCCATAATATGTCTCCTTCTTAAAATACAACGCAGGGTTAGTTACACATATTTTGTATATTTTACCACAAAATGACCTTTTTTTCCATTTTTTCGGTAGTGCGGGGCGTGTGTCACGCCTTTTTGACTACCTCTTTGGCAAAATCCATGTAATCCAGACAGGTGGTGCACTTGGGAGCATAATCAATAAGCAGCTTTTTATGTTCCTGTGCTTCCTTGGTCTTGACGCACTCCCTGATAACAGTCTTGAAGAGTACGGTATTCATCTGCTTTGCACTCTCTTCGATGTTTTCCCTTGTCTCTTTCTCAAGATTGGATCTTCCGGAATATTTGACCAAAAGAAGGCCTGCAATGGACAGATCCTTGTTCTGACGGCGCTTAACAGCCATTATCGTATCGTAAAGCTGCTGTATCCCCTGCATTGAATATGCATCTGCAGTTACGGGAATAATGACTTTGTCTGCCGCAATAAGACAGTTGTAGAGAATAATGTTAAGTGAAGGTGCAGTGTCGATGATAATGTATTTATAGTCGTTTTCGATCTCTTCAAGGGCATCCTTCAGACGGTAAAAGCCCTCAACATCCCCGTCAAGAACCTTCTCTGCTTTAACAAGGAGAGGGTCTGAAGCAACGATGTCTCCGTTTGCCGTATGCTGAATGGCTTCGGATATGGGAAGCTTGTCAGAGTCGATCATTACATCATAAAGCGTTGCTACGTCTTCAACCTTTGCTTCATATGTGCTGGTGCTGTTTCCCTGGGGATCTGCATCTATCAGAAGTGTTTTATTCTTTTTTCCGAGTATACCCGCAAGATTTGTTGCCGTGGTACTTTTTCCTATTCCGCCTTTTTGATTAGCTACAACGAAAACTGTTGCCATATTTCTCCTCTTTCCGGCTTTTCAGCCAATAGTTTTATAGCGATAAAGACCGAACTTATCAGAAATCGATGCTTCCGCTTTCCTTTTCATTGATAACGTAGAATACCTTTTTTTCTTCAGGCTTTACATATACGTCAACCTTTGAAAAATCAGCATCTTTTATCCCTTTGCTTTCGGCATCGGATTTGATGGCAGCAAGGATATCATCCATTTTGCGCTCGTCATTTCCATACTGTATGACCACATTCTTCTGGGCCAGTGCAAAACCGCCGGTCAGAGAATTTGCTCTTTCAACACTGCTTTTTCTTGCCATTTTTCTTCTCCTTTATCATAAAAAACTTTCAAAAACAGACATTTAATGCCTGTGAAATAACATTTAGTTTTCTGAAAACTCCGCAAGTTCGAGACCCTTATTTCTGTCTATGGTCATCTGAGCACTCCACTCATTTACAAAGAGGAGCAAAGGATTACCCTTCATATCACGCACTTTCTTCATGTCGGAAGTACCTGTAAGATGATCCACATCGACGCTCTCGGGATTTACTATCCAGCGGATATGCTCAAAGGGAAGGGAATCCATGCGGACTTCCACATTGTACTCGTTTTCCATGCGGTATTTGAAAACATCAAACTGAAGGACACCCACAACTCCCACAATTACATCTTCCATGGTACCCGAAAGTTCAGTAAAGATCTGGATCGCACCCTCCTGTGCTATCTGGGTAGCACCCTTTACAAACTGCTTTCTCTTCATGGTATCCATAAGATGAACCCTGCAGAAATGCTCCGGAGCAAAGGTGGGGATGCCGTCATATTTTATATTCATGGACGGTGCGCATACAGTATCACCGATTGAAAAGATACCGGGATCAAATACGCCGATAATGTCTCCGCCGTAGGCTTCTGACAATATCTTGCGCTCATCTGCCATGATCTGCTGGGGCTGGGAAAGCCTCATTACCTTGCCGGTTGCTATATGTTTTACTTCCTTTTCGGCATCAAATCTCCCGGATACGATCCTCATGAATGCAACCCTGTCGCGGTGAGCTTTGTTCATATTGGCCTGGATCTTAAATACAAAAGCGGAAAAATCATTTTCCTCGGGTACTATTACTTTTCTTTCTCCGCCCGATACTGCCTCTCTGGAAAGAGGTGAAGTGGTCATGGCAAGGAAATGCTTTAAGAATATCTCTACACCGAAATTGGTCAGTGCAGATCCGAAACATACGGGTGTAAGGTTTCCTGCTCTGATCTCATCAAGATCAAAATCGGCACCTGCTCCGTCCAAAAGCTCCATCTCTCCTAAAAGCTTGTCTGCGGCTTCATCGCCGATAAGAGATCTCATTGCAGATTCATCGGAAACAGATACTTCTTCGGATACACCTTCCTTTGTGCCTTTTTCTGTATCGGAATATGTGATAACTGTCTGTGTCTTTCTGTCGTACACACCCTGAAATGCTTTACCTGAACCGATGGGCCAGTTAACAGGGCATGTGGCGATACCCAGTTCTTTTTCGATGTCATCAAGAAGATCAAAGGTATCCATGGCGTCACGGTCCAGCTTATTGATGAATGTGAAGATGGGAATATGACGCATTACACAGACTTTGAAAAGTTTTCTGGTCTGTGCCTCAACACCCTTGGATCCGTCAATTACCATCACAGCGGAATCGGCAGCCATAAGTGTTCTGTAAGTATCCTCGGAGAAATCCTGGTGTCCGGGAGTATCGAGGATGTTGATGCAGTAGCCGTCATACTCAAACTGGAGAACGGATGAAGTAACGGAAATTCCACGCTGCTTTTCTATTTCCATCCAGTCGGAAACCGCATGACGTGCGGTCGCTTTTCCTTTAACGCTTCCTGCAAGATTAATGGCACCACCGTAAAGCAGGAACTTCTCGGTGAGAGTCGTTTTACCTGCGTCGGGGTGGGAAATGATCGCAAATGTGCGTCTTCTTTTTATCTCTTTTTCTATATTGTCAGAACTCATATAATCCTCCGGGTTAAAGCCGAACCATTGATCATTTAATCATGTCCATATGAACCAGATAAACAGGTATCCGCTCATTACTGCGGTTAAGGTAAAGGGCACTCCTATTTTCATGAAATCAGGGAAGGACACTTCATATCCTTCTTTGCGGAGCATACCGACTCCGGCGATATTAGCGGAAGCTCCGATGGGTGTAAGGTTTCCTCCCAGCGTCGCTCCTACCAAAAGTCCAAAATACAGGAAATAAGGTTCAAGTCCGAGATTCGACGCCACGGTTCCAAGTATGGGAAGCATTGTGGCAACGTAAGGTATATTGTCAATGAATGCGGAGATTATTACCGATCCCCACACAACAATGGTAAAGAGAAGGAACTTGTTACCGCCTCCCGCGGCAGAGATCATCTTTGCAAGATCATCTATGAGGCCTACATTGGTGATTCCTCCGATGACACAGAACAAACCGATGAGGAGGAATATCATATCAATATCCATACCCTTCAGTGCATGCATAAGCCCCTTTTTGTCCTTATGAATGATAAGCTCTGCGATCATTGTGATCACAGCACCGCTTAAGCATATGATTCCGTTAATGCAGGCGGGAGTTCCGTCTATAAAGGAAGCTATGATAAGGGCAAGCACATAGGAAACCATCATTATCGAAGGGAAGTAATCGGTAACCTCCGTATGTTCATTGCTTGTAACGGGGGCCTTATCTTTTCTGAACATGATCATCATTATAGGCACGGTAAGAATTGCTCCCAGTTCCGTCGCAAAGAACATGCAGGCTTTTCCGTTCATTACAAAAAAGTCCGCAAAGTTCATATTAGCAGCGCCGGCCAGCATGATGGATGTGGTATCTCCCACAAGTGTTGCCGCACCCTGAAGGTTCGATGAAACAGAGATACATATTACAGTGGCAACAGGTGAGATGTCCAGTTTTTTACAGATCACTATGGCAATGGGTGCAACCATCAGTACTGTCGCCACATTATCGATGAACGCAGAAATGATGCCTGAAAAAAGTGACAGCAAAATGGTGACCCACATAACATTTTTTGCAGTCCTTAAAAGCCATTCCGCAATAACCGAAGGCATCCCGGATTCAATAAAATAGTCAACAATGATCATGGTTCCCGTGATCATCATAATGACGTTCCAGTTGATCACACGGGGAAGATCCGTAAGAGAAAGTATCGGGATATCCCCTATGGGAAGAAGTGTCAGTAACACAAAAATTGCGGCAGTTGTAAGTGCAGCCACCGCTCTTTTCTTTGAAAATATGATCATGATGATATACATCACGATGAATAAAATGATCGCAGCAATCTTCATCTCGTATCATCTTCCTTTTATGTCGGTATATTTCTTAATAAAATCCTTGATGGCTTCAAAGCTTTCAGCGGAAAGGTCGTGCTCAAGTTTGCAGGCATCATCCGCCGCAGTCTTCTCATCAACGCCCATGAAGACAAGCCAGTCGGTAAGAAGGGTGTGTCTCTCATAAATACGCTCTGCAATCTCCCTTCCGGTTTCGGTAAGGATGATATAACCTTCATCGGACATGGTAATGTGGTTTTTCTCACGAAGATGCTTCATGGCAACACTGACGGATGACTTCTTGTATCCCAGTTCACCCGCAACATCCACGCTTCTTACAACAGGCTTTTTTTTGCTCAGTATAAGTATCGCTTCAAGATAATCTTCTTCCGATTCATTAATGCGAAGTGCCATGTAATTCCTCCCTCTGTTTTTTTCAGGTTTTTTATGATCACAGATCATACAGCCTTAAATATGTTCTATATCTCCGCTTCCGTCCGAAAGCAATTCTTTATACACACCGCCAAGTTCTTCCAAGCCAAGTGCTATCAGATGAGCATAGAAAAAAGCACCTTCAAAACTTAAATGCGTATCGTCTTTTGCCCCGTAGGGAAAAGCATCGTACAAGCCTGCCGGAAAATGCAGATACCATTTTTTGCTTTCTTCGGGACCTGCTTTTTCAAGTGCCTCTCTGCTTTTTGCATTAAGGTCTATAAGTGCCGCCTTTTCTTTTTCGGCTGCTTTCTTCATGGCCGAAACATATTCTTCGTGAGCACTTTTTTCAAGACTGTCTCCGACAAATTTCCTTCTTTCAAGAGGTGTGATCAGGACGGGATATGCGCCCTTTGCCAAAGCCTTTTCACACATATAAAGAAGGTTATCCGTAAATGATCCGAAGGGATCGGTATATCTTAAAGGGTCACCAACTTTCTCGTCATTGTGTCCGAACTGAATGAAAAGAAAATCGTCCTTCCAGATATTTGCACAGATGGGAGTCATTCTTCCTTCATCAAGAAAGCTCTTTGTACTCCTTCCGTTTTTTGCATGGTTTTCAATCCTTATCCCATGCTTTAAATACCTTTCAAGTCCCTGCGCAAGCCCTGTCTGTGGGAAGGTTGAATAATCATTGAACTGAACGGTGGAATCTCCGGCCCAGTATATCACATTCATATAAAAGCCCTCCGCCCGATCATTCTCCGGTATCCGAAAGTTTTGAAGATTCAGACAGCCTCAGCATGGCTCTTGCAAGGGAAGCCTTAGTCATCTCGTATTCCTGAATGCTCTGATCCTGTCTGAGCTGTTCCATGGCTCTGTGAAGAGCACGCTCCGCTCTTGCCCTGTCTATCTCATCGGGAGTTTCGATGGTATCAACAAGTATGGTCACAAGATCCCTGTCAACCTTAACGACACCTATGCCGTTAACACCTCGGATCTCCTGCTCTTTGGCGTTTTCATCCATAACAACAAATTTGATCACACCTTCTTTAAGGGCCATTACCACAGGCTCATGATGAGCCAGTACCTGAAATGATCCGTCAAAAGCAGGTACGGTAAGGCTTATTGCAAGTCCGTCGTAAAATGTTTTATCGGCGGCCAGTATTTTTATCCTGAAAGCCTCTGACATTATTACAGATTCTCCGCCTTTTTAATAGCATCATCAATGGTTCCGACGTTGAAGAATGCATTTTCCGGAAGATCGTCCATCTCACCGGAAAGTATCCTTCTGAATCCCCTTATGGTATCCCTGAGCTGAACATAGGCTCCGGGAACACCGGTGAAATTCTCGGCAACATGGAAAGGCTGGGAAAGGAATTTCTGTACCTTACGTGCCCTGTATACCGTAAGCTTATCCTGGTCTGAAAGTTCATCCATTCCCAGGATCGCAATGATGTCCTGAAGTTCCTTGTAGTTCTGAAGTATTGTCTGCACATCACGTGCGGTCTGATAATGCTCATCTCCAACAACATCGGGCTCCAGTATCCTGGAAGTGGAAGCAAGAGGATCGACTGCGGGATAGATGCCCTGCTCAACGATCTTTCTTGAAAGAACGGTGGTTGCATCAAGGTGTGCAAATGTGGTTGCGGGTGCGGGGTCAGTTAAGTCATCCGCAGGAACATACACTGCCTGAACGGAAGTGATACTTCCCGCTCTGGTTGATGCGATCCTTTCCTGAAGCTGTCCCAGCTCGGTTGCAAGAGTAGGCTGATATCCCACTGCGGAAGGCATTCTTCCCAGGAGTGCGGATACTTCGCTTCCTGCCTGAACGAACCTGAATATGTTATCTATGAAAAGAAGAACATCCTTACCTTTTACATCACGGAAGTATTCCGCCATGGTAAGTCCTGTTTCCGCAACTCTCATTCTGGCTCCGGGAGGCTCATTCATCTGTCCGAATACAAGAGCCGTACGGTCCAAAACTCCCGACTCAGCCATTTCTCTCCAAAGGTCATTACCCTCTCTTGAACGCTCACCTACACCGGTGAAGATGGAATAGCCGCCGTGCTCGGTTGCGACATTTGTGATAAGTTCCTGGATAAGAACGGTCTTTCCTACACCGGCACCTCCGAAGAGTCCGACTTTTCCTCCTTTGGCATAGGGGGCAAGAAGATCGATGACCTTAATACCGGTTTCAAGTATCTCTATTGCAGGTGACTGGTTTTCAAAATTGGGAGGATCCCTGTGGATGGACCAGAACTTGTCACACCCCGTATCTCCCTTATCATCAAGGGTATCACCGAATACATTGAACAGTCTTCCCAGAGTACCCTCTCCTACGGGTACGGTAATAGGACCACCCTTTGCCTCGACTTCCATATGCTTTGAAAGACCCTCGGAAGGTGAGAGCATGATGCATCTGACCGTATTGTCATCAAGAAGCTGTGCAACTTCCATCATTCTGACTTCACCGTCAACCTTAACACTGAGCGCATCCCTTATAAAAGGTTTGACATCGGGAGAAAACTCAACGTCAACTACAGGTCCCATAACCTGTACTATTACACCTGTTCCCTTGTTAGTGATGTTTTTCATTTATCCTTCTCTTTTCTTGCTTCCTTTGCTTTTCGCTGAGCCTTTGCTCCGGATGCAACTTCGGTTATCTCTCTCGTGATCATGGCCTGTCTCTCACGGTTATACTGAATCGAAAGAGTTCTGACCATCTCGTCGGCATTCCTGTCGGCATTATCCATTGCCATCATGCGGTCATTCTGCTCACTGCAGTATGAATCCACAAGTGCACTGTATATATATCCCGTAAGGATATCAGGAACGATGATATCCATAACCTTTTCGGGTGAAGGTTCGAAATTCAGGTCATTGTCATAGGATGCCTGCGACTCGGGATCTTTTTTTGCCTCGGCAGATGCGAAAGGAAGAAGATGTCTTACTCTTGCTTCGCTTGTCATCTGATCCTTCATTCCGGTGTAAACTATGGATACGTCATCCACTCTTCCGGACAAAAACTCATCGATCATCTTGTCACATATAACTCTTGCCCTGTGAAGCGAAGGGTTCTGCGCAGTGTATTTGAACTGCCCCTCTATATGGATCTTCTTATGGGCAAAATGCTGTCTTCCCTCTTCACCTACAACGTAGAGTATTATGTTTTCTTCACCCTTAAAAAAAGTCTCTTCGGTGAGCTTTATGACATTGTGATTGTAAGCGCCTGCAAGACCTTTGTCCGCGGTCACAACTATCACGGCATGTGCACGGTCTGAACCTTTTTTCTCATCTCTTGTATCGGTGAATTTGTGTTTCAAATGATCGCAGGAATTAACGATCCCGTCGAACAGATCTTCAAGAGCTTCAAAGTACGGATTGTTTTCCTCCGCTTCTTTTTTGGCTTTGCGAAGCTTGGTCTGCGAGATCATATACATCGCATTTGTGATTTTCCTGGTATCGCGGACGCTTCTGATACGTCCCGATATTTCCCTCAGTCCGGACATATCATTCCTTTACGCTCATAAACTCGGTGAGGAGTTCTCCTGCTTTTGCAACAAGAGCTTCCTTATCCTCATCGTTAAGAACACCTGAAGATTCGATGGTCCTTACGATCTGAATATCTTTTTCTCTTATGCTCCTTAGCATAAATTCCACAAAGTCATATGCCCTGTCAACAGGCACTTCATCAATGACCCCCGAGTTAACGACTGTAAGAAGCATTATCTGATCAGTCATTGGTCTGGGATGGGTAAGGGGCTGCTTAAGAAGTTCCATCAGGATCCTTCCGTGATGAAGCTGCTTTTTGGTAGCATCATCAAGATCCGAAGAAAACTGTGTGAAAACTTCCATCTCCCTGTACTGT
>ONTX01000020.1 GCA_900320825.1 uncultured Lachnospiraceae bacterium
GATGTGATGCTCATTTCCGTATGCCACTTAACCCTTTCGCCATCCTTAAAGGCTGTCACCGTCACGCTGATCTTCCGTCCCCTGTATTCAAGAGGCACCGTAAAATCCCTTTCAAGCTCAAGCAGATATGAAGCAGGCGGTATACTTATCACTTCCGCCTGAACATTTTCAGGCACCGTGAATGTATCATTTGCCACATATAAAACATCAAAACAGCTTAATGACGGATCGTCAAAAGAGACTAAAACAGCATCCGGATACCCCCAGATCCTAGATCTTACACGCCCGCTCTCACCGGCTTTCATGCACCGGTGTCCCTCACTGTCATACAAAGGCCCCGATACTTCATCAAGAAGTCTGATTATGTCAGCGGATGCATCAAGTTCGGTAATACCTTCGGAATGACCGGAATAAATATTACCCACATTGTCCTCCGAATAAACCTCGATGTGAAAGTTTCCGTTATAAAGCATATTTTCAAATACAGGCTCTTCCGATTCCTTATCCATCTTAAGTGAAAGCTCCAGATCAGAACCGCTTGCGGTAAACTCATCTTCATATCCGTTGTCCGTATTGATGATCCTGACTTTGAAGCCGTTCTTTACTCCGGATCCCCTGTCAGTAACATATATATCTATCCGGACATCTTCATTTCTCCTGTCGATAACACATCTTGTAACTTCATTGGAAATATCGCAGAGGGAAAGATCCGTATATTCACCTCCGTTGACCGATACACTGCATTCGGGAGGCAAAGCATCACCAATTATCCTTATACCGTTTTTTCTGTCATTTTCGAGGTCGCTTACAACCGCATTTCCCCCGGCAGCATCACCATACAGATTCCTTTCAAGAAAAGCTGTTGCCACAGGATAAGCCCAAAGTTCCTCTTCAGAGAGTGTGACAAAAGATCCGGTGAATGATATTTCCGAGGCATGTGAACTTCTTTTTATGTTTTCCGGAAAAGAGGGAACAAAAGGAAAAGCAGCGGTTCTTCTGAATTCCCTGCAGACAGGTGATGTTTCTTCAGCCGATATATCGCTTTTTTCAAAGGAATATGAAACATACTCACTGCCCGATACACAGATTCTGGCATTTTCTATCTGATACGCCTGTCTTGCAGGTCCGTTTATATAAGCCCCAAAATTAAGCGAAAAAGCAGAGTTTCCGTCAGCTTTCACATAATATGTATCTTCTCTGTCCGGGGATCTGTATACACCTTCGGAGGAATTTATATGCAGTTTTTCCGTGATGACGGGATAGGGAATATATGCATTTTTCCCGTCCACAGGCATATCAAATACATCGCTTACATTACCCGCCCTGTCTATTGCAACTATATGAATGTATTTGTCACTTCCGTCCGGGATGAAACTTACATCCCCGCATTTAAGATCCCCATCAGGTGCGTTTTTGTACCATTCCGTAAAGACCGCATCGGAAGCACTTCCCGAAACAGGTGTCCAGGCGGTATCAAGTTGCAGGCCGTTTTCAAAAACAAATTCGGAGTCTCTGTTTTGCATGGTGTCGATAAGGTAACGATAAGCATATACTCCGGTGGTCAGAGTGAGTTTTGACGCGGGGGTCATGGAATAAATGCCCGTGTCATCAAGCACATCCTCAATCCTGCATGCCCTGGCGGTAAAATAGTATTCGGTTCCGTTGTCACAGGGCATATGCCATATGACACTTACTTTCCCTGTCTCTTTATCGTAACAAAGGCCCGCATCACTTATCTTATCCGGAGAAGCCACGTCAGGTGTTGAAATGCTGCAGTCGGAACTTTCATAGTATCTGACAGAAGGTGCTGTGATCATGCAGCACCCCTCCCCCGCTTCCGATCCTTCGGGATACTGCGTTTCACTTCCGGAGAAGACTTTGTGACCACGGTACCTGATAGTGCCTGGCAAAAAGTCAGTCTCCGGTCCGTAATGATCCTCACCTGTTATAGTTATCTTACAGCTGATCACGGCATATCCGTTTCCGGATGAAACACCGTTTGACGTCCTTCCGTCTGTTACGCCGCCGATGTATCCGCTGCCTCCTCCTCCGCCCGAACCATAAGAAAGAGCATCGGCATCTCCGCCGCCTCCGCCGTACCAGCCTCCTCCGCCTCCGCCGTTAAGGACACTTGCGTGGTCTCTGCCGTTATCTTTATATGAATATCCTCTTCCCCCGAATCCGAAACCTCCGGGCAATTTATAACTTCCCAGTCCCGCCGCAGTCTGTGTTCCGCCATAAGCAGTACATTCTCCGCCGGGCCATGGGGATCTTCCGTTACCGCCCTGAAGTCCGCCGCCGCTGCCGCTTGTAGCAGCCGAACCTCCGGCACCTCCGCCGCCTCCCGCAACTATATAAACATCTCCTTTTTTGGAACTAAGGGAACTGAGAAGCCCGTCCGAAGCCGCGATATGTGTCGCTCCTCCTCCGCTGCCGCCTCTGGCCCCATATGCATTCAGGCCGCCCAGTGCTCCACCGTTATATCCGTTCATTCCCCCGACGCAGATATATAAAATGCTTCCGGGAGCAAGATGTACCGTTCCTTCAGAAAATCCTCCGTTTGCTCCCACATATTCTCCTCCGCCGGCCGAACCTCCCTTTGCTCCGTATACCTGCAGTCTGTAATCAGCCTCTGTGGGCACTGTAAAAGTCTGAATGCTGCCTGTATAGTTAAACCTCCTGTCCACATCAAGCAAAAAACTGGCACCGTCCCCTCCCGATGCGGACATAAAAAGCTCGTCATTTATATAAAGCTTGGAACCTTCTCCCCCTTTACAGGTAACCCCCTCATCATCGGAAATGCACTCTCCGCACGATCCCGTATGTATCCCTATCCTGTCACCTTCCTTCAAAAGCACTTCACATTCGTTCATATCTCCGCTTTCTCCGGGATAACCCTCATATGACGCTCCTGAACCGCCCCAGAGCGAGATCCTGTAGATACCTGTCACCGGTGCTGTATATTCATGATCCGCACTTCCGGAAAAATATACAGTTCTTCCAAGTACCTCTCCCGCATTTCCTTCCTCGGTTACAGCCTCATTCCATCCGCCGTAAGGAGAATCCGAATAATAATACTTGTAGATATAGTCGCTGCCTTTCTCCCCCACTGAAAGATCTGTGATCCCTTTATATCTTAAGTCACCGAATTTATCGCTTCCCATATAATCCGGGCTGGCAGTCAGAGATATCCCTCTGTAGGATGCAAAAAGAGTCGTATCGGAAACGGGGAAAATGATATCCCCGGCATTCCCCACAAAATCATCGTCGGACAGATCCGGCGAAGAATACCATCCTTCAAATATCAGCCCCTGCCCTGAAGCATCGGGAAGTGTATAACCTGTGCTTTTCCAAAGAGCCGTAAAGCGGTCTGTGGTTCCGTTTAACTTCGAAGAGTGGACATATGAAATACTTCCGTCGGAATAAAACCTTTCTATCTCTCCCGACAGTTTTCCCCTCATCACAAAGCCGTATTTGTTATCAATTGAAGGACTCAGCGCTCCTGGGGCGTCGCTTTCATAGACCCATCCCGCAAGAGCTGTTTCGGAGTATTCTTCCAGTGTTCCGGATATGGTATTTAGAACGATGCCATACCCTTTCGGAGGTGTCAGTTTATTGTCATCTATATATGTGTCATACATATATCCTTTCGCAAAACAGTTCTTCCCGTCACTGTATTCTCCGTTTTTAATCCCTTCGTACATAGCAGGGTGCCCGTCAAAAGATCCTGCGGATATTTCCAGCGCCGATTCCGATTCCATCCATACGGCATACAATGTTATGACACTATTGTCACTATCATCTCCCGATGCATTCAAAAAATCGAAATACCTTTCAATATCGGACGCCCGGGCCCCGTCATCAAAAATCTTCTCACCGGAAGGGTCATCGCTCCACCCGCAAAAGATATACCCTTTGTTTATATATTTATTATCCCGAAGATTTGTTTCACAGCTTACCGGTTCTCCTTCGTATTCATGGCAACCGCCGTAATAGAAAACCTGATCATCCATATCCCCGGATCCCGCACCGTTTCCATCAAACCTTACGGTATATCTGTTACAGGATATATTCGACTTGCACATATGCACGCTTCGGGAGAAACTGACTTCCATATTGTCTCCGCATACGGGACAGACATAGATATATTCAACAGGATATTTTTTTGAAAAATCGCTGTCACCGACAAATATATATCCCGTGTTTTTCACGCATTCGATGTCAGCATACACATATCCCGCAATCGGTTCTCCACAGTCCGCACAATACCCCTTCCATCCGGAATCATAACTTCTTCCGCACTTTTCATTAGACAGATTTGATATTCCATAATAATCAAAATCCCTTCCCGCTCCAAAAGGTCCGTGTACGCATTTTCCGTCAGAATGCTCCAGCACCCACTTGCCCACGGGGATCACATCATTTGTTATGGGTTTTGCATAATAGTGATGCCCGGGAGGTAGTACTTCGTCCGAATCTTTCCTTCCCACAACACCGGAAGGCACTATGACAGTCCCTCCCGCACCCCTATATTTTACGGAGCTGTTTGTGTACACATATATACCGTTTGAATTAACCGAGTAACCTCCGGGATGTACGGATGTCCATGCTATCCCGCGTTCCCCTTCGTAAAATGCCTTATAAGGATCGTTACGGTAACTTTGAAGAACTTCATCCGGTGTCGGGATGTCCGATGTCCCGGCATGAACTGTATAAACATAACCTGCTATGAGCCCGGTAATAATAACCGCCGATAATAGCACATAAACAAATCTTCCCCTCAGCCACGCTCCCCTCGTTTTTTTCTTTTTACATATACTCAATGCGGCACCTCCTTATTTGCGTTTATTTTCGGAAAACAAAAAAGGACCCGTATTTTTCCCGAAGGAAAAATACAGGTCCCGTTATTAACATATTATTTTCAGATAGTCACTTTCGAAAGTCTTGCGAAAATGTGGTTAGAAATATATCACAGTTTACGGATTCTTTCAATAGCTTCCAAAGTGTTTTCATATGTTCCGAATGCGGTGAGTCTGAAGAAATGCTCTCCGCTGGGTCCAAAGCCCGATCCGGGCGTTCCTACCACATGTGCCTTATCAAGAAGGAAGTCAAAAAAATCCCAGCTGGTCATATTGTTCGGAGCTTTGAGCCAGATATAGGGAGCGTTAACACCGCCGGAAACCGAATATCCAGCATCCTTAAGGCCTTCATAGATCACCTTTGCATTGTTCATGTAATAAGCAACCTGCTCTTTAAGCTGCTTCTTTCCCTGTCTTGAATAAACCGCTTCACCTGCCTTCTGAACAATATAAGGAGCACCGTTATACTTCGTTCCGTGACGTCTTGCCCAAAGAGGATGAAGAGGAGTGTCTCCTGCCTTAAGATCCTTGGGAATTACGGTGAATCCGAGACGCACACCGGTAAATCCGGCATTCTTGGAAAATGATCTGAACTCTATTGCGCATCCTCTTGCACCGTCACACTCGAAGATACTGTGGGGTACATCATCTTCCGATATGTATGCTTCATATGCCGCATCGTAAAGGATGATGGCACCTACCTTGTTTGCATAATCAACCCACTTTTGAAGTTCGCTCTTCTTAATGGCAGATCCCGTGGGATTGTTAGGGAAGCACAAGTAGATAAGATCGGGAGTCACACTTGGAAGCTGGGGAGCAAAGCCGTTCTCCTCGGTGCAGGGCATATAGATCACATCGGACCATGTCTCTGTATTTTTGTCGTAAGTGCCCGTTCTTCCGGCCATGACATTTGAATCAACATAAACGGGATACACGGGATCACAAACAGCGATCTTATTGTCTGTTGAAAAGATTTCCTGGATATTTGCGCAGTCGCTCTTTGCTCCGTCAGAAACAAATATCTCATCTGCGGAAATATCACATCCCCTGCTCTTGTAATCTTCTTCCGCAATAACATTTCTGAGGAACTCATATCCCAGATCCGGAGCATATCCTTTAAAAGTTTCCTTCACAGCCATTTCATCAACCGCAGAGTGCATTGCCGATATGATTGCGGGAGCAATGGGCTGTGTGACATCGCCGATACCAAGTCTGATTATCTTTGCATCGGGATTGGCCTCCTGGTATTCTTTTACTTTTTTTCCGATGGTGGAAAAAAGATAACTTCCGGGGAGTTTCAAGTAGTTTTCATTTGCTTTAGCCATTTTGTTTTCTCCTGCTTTCTTTTAGTATTTCCTTGAGTTCATCCGGGCTGAAGATATAATTCTTCTCACAAAAATCACAATGCACTTCAGCTTCCCTGTTTTCTTTTATCATGGATGTCAGTTCTTTTTCACCGAGACTCACTAAAACCTTTTCAACCTTTTCTCTTGAACAGTCACACTTATATGCAGTGTCAAAGGTCTCATTAAAAGAAATATCCAGACCCTTCAAAACCTCACTGAGCATATCCTCCGGTGAAAGTCCCGAGTCCAGCATCTCAGTAACACTTTTCAGTTCTTTCAGGTTTTCCTCGAGAACACTTATGATCTCATCCTCTGCATCAGGCATGAGTTGTACGATAAAACCGCCGGAGCATCTTACCGTATTATCTTTGTTCATCAGCACTCCCAGTCCCACGGAAGAGGGTGTCTGCTCAGATGCCGCAAAATAGTAAGTCATATCTTCGGCAATCTCTCCCGTCTGAAGTACTATCCTTCCCACATAAGGTTCCTTAAGTCCCAGATCCTTTACCACGATAAGATCCCCGTTTCCTATTGCACCGGATACATTAAGATGCCCGTTGCTCTTTGCGGGAACTATCACATCCGGCACAGGGGTGTATCCCTTAACATTGCCGTGGGAATCAGCACATACCGTAAGTCCTCCGGAAGGCCCGTCGGATTTTATCTGTATCGTAAGTTTGTCACCATCGCCCTTCATCATTATGCTCATCATGGATGCGGCAGATAATGTCCTTCCAAGGGCAGCGCTCATAACGGGACTGGTGTTGTGGAGCCTTCTGGACTCCTCGGCGATATTTCTTGTGGTACAGGCAAAGGCTCTTATCTTTGCCCCCGCTGCAGTTGCACTGACTATATAATCATTTTTACACTTTTCGTTCAACATATCATTATTTCTTCAGACAGACGTAAATCCTCTCCGTCTTTTCATTAACCGCTTCTTCCGTATCCGAATCCAGCATAAAAACCACTTCAAGGCCACTGATATCTGCCAGCTTTCTGATATCTGCTTCATTAATCCCGCGCTGGATATGGGTTTCCTCCGCTCTTTCATAAAGCCCGTCTGGACGCCTTATAAAAAGTGTCAGATCACATTCGTTTACATTTGATCCTTCATCATAGAAATTTTCCCAGATGAATGACACTTCATCACCGGATTCCGCAATGGTGGATTCGCCAACGGTCTCCCGGTACTTGTAAGAAGTATTACAGTCAAAAAGAAAAAGCCCTCCGGGATAGAGAAACTTTGAAACTCCCTTAAAAGCTTCTTCAAGATCTTCATCATCCAGAATGTAATTAAGAGAATCACACACGCATACTGCGGTTCCTATGGTGGAATAAAGATCAAGGCTGCACATATCCTGGTTGAGATACATTATGCCTCTGCCTTCATCAGACTCAGCCGCTTCAGAGAGCATATCGGGTGAAATGTCCACTCCGAACACATCGTATCCCATATCAAAAAGTTTCCTTGTGATAATGCCGGTTCCGCATCCAAGGTCACATACAAGATCTCTCTCCGACCTTAAAAGAGCTTCTTCATCGGCATTTTCAGATAAAATGCCGGTCTCCCCTGCTTTTCCGGAAACACTTATACCGTATTTTTTAATATCACGGTCAAGCCTTCCCGCCCATCTGTCATAAGGAACATCGGCCATAAGAGTATCATATACTTTTGCAAAAGCCTGATAAGGATCCAAGGTCATCCTCCGAATCCGATGAGGGTAAGAATGCCTGCGGTGCCCAGTCCCATGATGATCCCCGCAAGAAGAACACCTGCTATAACAGCCAACACACTTTTCTTAAAATCCATGTCCAGAATGCTGGATGCAAGTGTTCCGGTCCAGGCTCCGGTTCCGGGAAGAGGAATACCTACAAAAAGAAACAATGCCCAGTAGAGTCCGCGTCCCGCTTTCTCCTGAAGTTTGGTTCCTCCCTTATGTCCTTTTTCAAGACAGAAGGTAAAAAACTTTCCGATAACCTTTTTATCCTTGCCCCATTCCAGCACTCTTCTTGCGAAAAAGAAGATAACAGGTACAGGAAGCATATTTCCGAGTATGCATATGGGATAAAGGATCTTCGGGTCCAGGCCTCTTGCAAGACCATAGGGAACCGATCCCCTGATCTCAATAAGAGGAACCATGGAAATAAAAAAACTGATCACATAATCTAACATTATTATTCTCCTTAACCGGTTATTTCTTTAAGATTTCTGACAAGTTCGTCACATTCTTCATCCGTCCCCACGGTGATCCTCAGATAGTTATCTATCCTTGGTTTCTTAAAGTATCTGACATATATATTTCTTTTCTTTAACTCTGTGTAGATACTCTCGGCGGATACAGCAGGGTGAGTTGCAAAGATAAAGTTTGCCTTTGAATCAGGAAACTCAAATCCAAGTTCCCGCAGGTCTGCTTTAAGCTTTTCTCTTGTTCTGATGATCTTTTCACATGTGGTATTAAAATACTCATCATCCCTTACAGCTTCAGCACCTACCGCAAGAGTCAGGGAATTCATGGTATATGAGTTGAATGAAAATTTCACATCCTGCAGGTATGATATGATCTTTTCGTTTCCTATGGCATATCCGACCCTGAGTCCGGCCATGGATCTTGACTTTGAAAATGTCTGGACAACCAGCAGATTGTCATATTCAGGCAGGAGCGAAAGCGCACTTTCCGTTCCAAAATCAACATACGCTTCGTCCACTATACAGACAACATCCCTGTTATGATCAAGGATCTTCCTGATATCCGCAGGATCCATTGCCACACCTGTGGGCGCATTGGGATTGGGGAAAATAACTCCGCCGTTTTCCTTTTCGTAGTCTTCGGGATGTATCTTAAAATCATCATCCAGAGGAATTGTCTCATAAGGGATCTTATAAAGATCTGCCCACACATCATAAAAAGAATAGGTTATATCGGGAAAAAGGATCTTTTTTCCCGAATTAAAAAAAGTAAGAAAAGCCATCGCAAGAACATCGTCGGAACCTATTCCGACAAAAATCTGCGAGGGCTTTACATTGTATTTTTCGGAAAGAGCATTCACCAGTGAGGAAGAGTTCATATCGGGATATTTCCTCAAAAGTGAAACATCATAACCCTTTAAGAGTGCACTTACTCCGGGAGCAGGTGCATAGGGATTTTCATTTGTATTGAGCTTTATAACTTTACCGGAAGGCTGTTCACCGGCAACATACGGAACTACTTTCCTTACATTTGATTCCCAATTCATCATGTCGTCCTTATCTGTTTTGCAAATTCCTGTCCGACCTCAGGCATTCCCATACGGTCATATACCCTTTTTAGGCCCTCAGCCGCATCTTTTCCCGATGAGGTGATGACAATGGCAGGAAGTGTCTCAAAAGCTGCATTATAGTACCAGATGGCTGCCTCCTCATAATCCTGGATCCTCTCATAAAACTGTCCCAGTTCAAGGCATACCTCGGAGGTAGCATCCGTCGCCATAAGCTTGGTGATATATTTGAAAAACATAACGATGTCACCGTGAAGCCTTGCAGTATGAGCTATAACAAGGCAGGCTTTGTTGACATCATCCGGATCCATTTCGGTATCTGCGGCACAGGCCACAAAATACGAAAGTGCATCCCTGAAATCATCATCCGATCCCGCAATAAAAAGCTCCCTGACATACATTCCGAAAAGTCTCTTGCTGAGTTTCTCTCCGCTCTGGGTAGTCTTTAAAAAGATTGCAAGATCTCTGCTGCCGTGAGATTTTTCAGGCATATGGCAGATCGTAACTTCACTGTCATAAACCACGGGATCGAGTCTTATCATCTCATGAACGGGATCCTGCCAGACAAATTTTCTGAGCCTTTTAAAAAGCTTGGGTCTGTACTCTTCGTCGAAATTATATACTGTGGAATGCTGAAGCTGTCCGGAATACTTCATCTGGACAATCTCAACTTCCTCCGGAAGCATATCCTTAAGAGCCCGGAATTTTACGTGGTTTGTTTCATCCAGGACTTCATCCGCATCTGCGGAATATATATAATCCATTGTCGCCTTGGAAAAAGCAAAATTTCTTGCATCGGAAAAATTACCGGTCCAGGCAAAATCATAGATCTTGTCAGTGTACTTTTTTGCGACTTCCTTTGTGCCATCCGAAGATCCGGTATCAACGATTATTATCTCATCCATGAGATCTCTGATACTGTCAAGGCATCTGCCCAGGATCCTCTCTTCGTTTTTTACGATCATCACACAAGAAATTGTCATGCTTTAGTCCTCCCCGGAGACAAAAATGCACATATACCCCATATGCACATATACATAGGTAATTTTACCACATTCCCGGGTGTTTTAAAATACGGGAAAAACGGGATGAATAAAGGATAAAAGGATAAGACCGGCCCATAAAATCACAAGTACGGGAACGGTTATATAGAATTTGCTTTTTCTTGTCTTGTGGTGAAAAATGCGCATTCCCAGAAAAGCACCGAATGCGCCTCCGATGATCGCCCAGAAAAGGAGCGTCTTTTCGGGAATACGGTACCCTTCCCTCACAGCCTGTCTTTTGTCATATCCGTAAAGGATGAATGAAACGATGTTAACAAACAAAAGAGCAATATATAACATATCACGCCCCCTGAACGATCCTGATATTTGTGATCGCACACTGGTCCCCTGTCAGGGAAACGAATATCTGGTCCGTACCATCATTTATGGTAAACGTGCTCTTTGCATAAAGACCGAGATTTTCCGTAAATATGACTATGGTATCGTCGTGACGTTCAAATGAAACCTCACACTCAAACCCTTCTTTATTGGATTTCTTCCATGCATCCCAGCCTTCAAAATCCTGGTTATAATTGATTATCTCATCCACAGAGCATGCAGGATCTGACTCCCAGCACTCTCCGTCAATCCTCATAAGAAAAAGATCCCTGTAATTAGGTCCGCCCGTCATTCCGTCATCGGATGTAAACAGATTGATAAAAGGACAGTGCCATACAAGTCTTGCCGTGGGGAGACTCTTTGTGTGGAATCTTATCTTCATGCCGTTTATTACAGGAATGCCCATCGTGCAGTCTGAGCGGTAACCGTCCAGCTGTAAATTGGGGATATCACCGACCGGTCCGTCTATATAGCTTATCTCTTCCGCTATTCTGGGAATGTAACCCGGATTGCATTTTTTGTCAGAATTCTCAATGACAAGATCATATATCAGGCTGTTTTCACCGCTAAAGCCCAGATAAACATATCTTGTACTGTCGGGAAGTGCCAGTATCGCTTCATTGATCATTTCCTTTGTGATAAGACGGAGAAGAACATGATCCTTAACCTTTACGGCTTCTATTGCAAACTCACCGTCTCTTAAGGTGACTACTTTCGGCTTTTCAACCGCCTTAACCTGCATGTTACGGCATCCCTGCGCATCAACGTTTCCGTCAAACCCCGCAACCGCATATTCGTAATACGAAAGCTTATTTATCTCTTCTTCCTTAACATGAACATTACCATCCAAAGAATCAAAGAGCACCAGAACGGGTCTTGCATCTCTGGCAGGATCTATCGCTTTTACCCTTATGGTTATGGTGGACATATGATCGGTGATCTGAATGCCCTGTGAAACAACGCTTCTGTATTCATCGACAGCCAGCTGTTCCTTTCCGGAAAGCTCGGTTATGTTGCTCCTTTCTTTCATCTCATACTCGGTATCGATATCGATGAGATGGATCATGATCCTTGCATATTCGGGATCAAACTGGGTACCGGACCCCTTAACAAATTCCTCTCTTACATCCTGCTGGGGAATAGGATCACGATAACTTCTCCTTGAAGTCATGGCATCATAGGCATCCGCAACGGAAATGATCCTTGCAAAATCGGGAATATCCGGCCCCTTAAGATTGTAGGGATATCCTTTTCCGTCAAAACGCTCGTGATGTCCCAAAGCCCCCACTTCAAGGTTTGGATACTCGGTGATACTGTGAAGGATCTGTGCTCCGAGAACGGGATGCTGCTTTATGATCCCATATTCCTCATCTGTTAGTTTTCCGTTTTTATTGATTATGGATTCGGAAATACCAATCTTACCTACATCGTGGAGAAGTGCTACATAATAGATCTCATCGCATTCCGCATCGCTCATTCCGCTGAGCCTTGCGATCATTTTCGAATACTCCGCAACCCTTGACGAATGACCGTGCGTATACTTATCCTTTGCATCTATGGCATTGACCAGGGCAACTGCGGTCTGTTCAAACAGTCTCTGAATGTTTTTATGTTTTTCTTCTTTCTGAAGAAGATTTCTCTGGAAGGTAAAAAGAGTATAAGTAATGCCGCTTATGATAAACAGGGCAACCAGGGTATCGTAAAAATTTCCTCCGCGGCTGTATTCACTTACAGTCTCCGGATTAAAATACGCGATAATGAAGCATATGACCATGACAATCGCATTCAGCGACAGCATTATCCCCTTGAATTTTCCGTCAAGGACTAAAGCGATATATATGGTTCCGAGAAGCAGCCATACGGGAGTGCCTCCCTCCACGCCGCCGTTCGTGAACAGCATCATGGGCAGAAAGATAAATACAACTATGAAAGAAAGGATTGCCTTAACTTCCTTTATCTTCTTTTTATGGTATGCAAAGCTGACCAAAAGGGAAAAAATCAGAGTGCCCGCCAGAGTTGAGATCGTTGCGGATAAGGGTTCCCGCATGATAAGACCGCAGGGTATGGCGGCAAAGAGTGCGATAAGGACCGTTACGGAAAAGATTATAAATGTCCTTTCCTTTATATCTACTGTAGTATCGTAGATATATTCCCTGAATTCTTTATGTTTTTCCTTAAACCTTTTTATCATCGTTTTTTCCGGATTACCCGGCCGGAAAAAGCCGGTTTTTTTAACACTTCACCACGTTAAATCCCTACGCTATTATAGTACAAAAAAGGAAGATAAGGTATATTATTTAACATAAGAGGGTATAAAACAAAAAGGAGGTACAAATGAACGAAAATATCATAAAGAGAAACAAGCTTCTCGCACAGAAAGTGATCAAAGGACTCGAGTCCAGAAATATGACCGGTTATTATGCAGAGGGCAAAGAGGAAGCGCTTAAAAAAGCTCTCGAGCTGATTCCGGAAGGCTCAAGCGTAGCCATGGGTGGAGCAATGAGTGCTCATGAGATAGGACTTGTACAGGCTGTAAAAAACGGAAACTATAACTTTATTGACAGGGATAAAGCCGAAGACAAGCGTGCCGCAATGATGGAATCCTATAATGCGGATGTATTCCTTGCAAGTACCAATGCAATGACGGAAGACGGCGTACTTATAAATATCGACGGAAATTCCAACAGAGTATCAATGATCGCACAGGGTCCGGGCAAGGTAGTGTTCATCGTCGGAATGAACAAGGTCTGCAGCGATGTGGATGCGGCAATGAAAAGAGCCCGCAATGTAGCCGCTCCCATAAACGCGCAGAGATTCGGACTTCAGACCCCCTGTTCAAAAACGGGGTCCTGCATGAACTGCAAGTCCCCCGATACCATCTGCTGCCAGATCCTTATTACAAGATATTCAAGACACGCAGGCAGGATCCACGTGATACTGGTTAATGACGATCTCGGATTCTGACGAACTCATGATCGCAATCAGGTCCGGTACGATCAAAGGTCCGGGCCTGCAGCTGCTCCCGTCTCGATAATGCACTTTGCATCCGGATCATCCATAATGATCTCTCCCACCGACGGAACCGTAATCTTACCTGAGGTGGGATTTTTTATGCTTATCATATCCGTCGTGATATGTGCATCGACTTCTGATTTTTCAAAAGAAAGATCCGCATCATGCATTTCGCAGTTTATCATCTTAAGTCCCTTACAATAACAAAGAGGCTGGGTTCCGGAAATGACACAGTTTTCAAAAGTGACATTCTCACAGTACCATGCAAGATATTCGCCCTTTATGATGCTGTTTTTTACGATTACATTTTTAGCATGCCAGAAGGCATCCTTGGTATTGAATTCACAGTTTTCAAACACAGAATCCGAAATATACTGAAAAGAATACTTTCCCTGAAGAGTCACTTTTCTGAAGTCCAGATGATCCGACCTCATCATGAAATATTCACCCTCTGCGGACGTATTCTCCATCTTCACACCGCTTACGGACCATCCGAATTCGGGCGAAATGATGTCACAGTTTTTAATGGTTATATCCCTGCATTCCCTGAGGGCTTTTATACCGTGAAGCTTTGAGTCTTCAATACCTGCATTTTTCGTATACCAAAGAGCCGCACGGCATTTATCGGTCATTTCGCAGCCTGTGATCCTGAGATTCACATCATGCCAGAAGGGATATCTGAGATTAAAATAGCTGCCTGTGACTTCGATATTTCTGCTTTCCTTAAAAGCACTCTCTCCGTCTGCGGGGCCGTCAAAGGAACAATCATTTACAACCAGTCCGTCACTTCCGTAAAGAGCCCTTTCTTCATCAAATTTCTGTCCGTTTATTGTCATTAGTTTCTCCGCTAATTATTGGAAATCACCCGAGGATCTTACCCGGCATATATCTCCGGGCAAAATTTATCATAACACATAAAACAGAGAATCAGAAAATGGTTTTTATTATGATCACAGATAAAACAAAGGAAAGAGATATATAGGGGACAAAAGGAACCGGCTTCTTAAGCTTTAGATCTTTCCTGATATTTCTCCTTATAAACTGTACAAATGACAGCATTGCAAGAGAAAGCGACATGTGACAGACAGTCCCGGCCATAGGATATCCCAGAAAAAAGAAAAACAGCTCGCAGCATGAAAAGGCATGGGAATCCGCCCTGCCGTAATATCTGCTCATTATCTTCTCCTGAACAGCTATCACGGCAAGACAGTCAAATGCAGACTCAGGATGAAAGCCCCATGACATCTCGGGAGGCCATACTGTTCCGGATGAGATCATGACAGGGATAAAGAGTGAATCAACAGCCACGATCCACCATATAAGATCCGGAACAAAATGCGTCTTCTGATCATAAATGCTTGCGGTCAAAAGACAGGCCCCGCATATAAAGGCACACGCCAAAAGAATCGCATATGATCCAATATTCGAAACGGCCATACATCATCCGCATTCCTTAACAACATATATGCTTCCGTTTTTAACTCCCTCATAAAACATTTCCGCTTCGGAATATTCAAGATAGATGTTAAACATTACGGCAGCAGAATCCCCCGTAACCTCATTTCCCGAACTGTCATATCCTTTCTCGATAAATGCATTTTTACACAAGAGGATACTTTTGCCGGTCTCAGGATCCGATGAATATATATCGATCAGGTCCCCGGCTCTTAGCACACCGCTTACAGCCCTCGACAGATCGTCGGCACGAAAACCTGCAAGAACAGGCTCATCCATGGCATTAAGCACTTCATCGCGCACTGTGAACATGGATGATGTAAGAATAGTCCCTTCGCTTACGCTATAAAGAGGGGACAGGCCGATAAGCTCCCTGTCATCCGTTATGGCACCTTCCGGAATGCACCCGGCATCCACGCTCTTTAAGACCACATACCTTCCGATATTTGTTTCATCCATCACCGCACCCCTTGGCACGCTTTCACAGGCAACATAAATATCTTTCTTTTCAAAGTCGGACAGAGCCTCTTTCTGCATGTATGTCATAACCGCAAAAACCCCTGCTGCCACAACAAAGGCTGCTGCAAAAAGTCCGTACCCTTTTCCTTTTTCAGTTTTCTTTGTTTTTTTGTTTTTATCCATTTTTCAACCTTTCAATATCGTTTCTTACCCGGTTTTCATTAAATATACCGTGATCACGGATCTTCAGGCATATGCTCCATATCGGGGTTTGCCATCATCTCCACATATGTATTCTTTCCCGCATTCACGCTTATGCCCAGAAATCCCGATGCTTCATAGGATATCTCTGCATATACACCGGCGGACCTGACATCCTTACCTGAGGGAGTTGTCATTTCTCCGTATACACCTTCATTTTCAGTAACAGTGTAATTACCAACGGTATATTCGGTGACCCTGTCCCCCTCAACCTTATATACCCTGAAATCATCAACTGTTACCCTTCCTTTTATGTATGACGGATCCGATCCCTTCGGTTCAAAGGAGTCATTTAATTTCATGTTGTCCCTTAATGCACTTTCAAAAATTCCTCTTGCCCGGCGGGGATCATTTATTATAATACTGTGGGTCTGTCCGTATATATAAGGATCCGCGTCAAGAGCCGCAAGAGCCGACGCTGCAAGTGCATCCTCAGTGATATCCGAGCCTGCCTTATACCTCATCACCTGCATGCTTGCAAGAGCCATGATCAGTACAAATACAAGAGCATACATTCCCAGCACGTATTCGCAGCTTCCGCCGTTATGATCTTTAACAGACTTAAAGCTAATATTTAGCCGTTGATGTTCTGTATTCGGAAATAACATATCCGTCCTCCGTGTTTCCTTTGATTTCCAGAGTGACCCTGCTTCCGTATCCCACGGGATTTAAATCCGTGTTTCCAAGTGTAATATCACCAAGGCCCGCCCGGGAGAGTTCCTCCAGCATTTCATTTTTATCAGCCTCTGCCAGATATCCATCCGTTTCCATTTTCAGGATGTATTCTCTTGCAATCTGGGAAACGGCGCTTTTTGTGTTTATCAGTTTTACACATCCCGCAAAGGATATGAGAACATAAGCGATGCATACAACAAAAACGCACATGGGCATAACATCACCGACGCTGCCCCGGTTGTCATCCCGCAAGACTGCATGCACCCCGGAGTCATTCTTTTTTTCACCCCATCCCGATCCTGCCATCATATGAACATCCCCTTAAATATAAAAGCCGACGGAGTGGTCAGGATCGCTTTGGCAGAATCAGTCATCGCAGTAACGATGGTCTTGATAAAATCCGTAAGTGCATCCCTCATGACAACGCACAGCAAAAGCGCGATTATGCAAAGTCCTATAGTGACAAGTATTCCGTCAAGGCCTTCCTCCCTATTCATTCCGAGTTTATAAATCCTGCATATAACAGATTTAATGGTCTTCATATTGTCTCCTTTCATTTATGTGAATTGTTTTCAGAAGCTTACCGCTTTGTTCATCATATAGATCACGCATGTATAAAGTGCAGTTCCCATTACTGCGGCAAGCACCAGCAGCTGGCAGAGGGTGAGTACCCTGTCAAGAGATGCCTTTCCGGACTGAAGTACATCCTCTTCCATATCACTTACCTGTTCCGCAATATCCGCAAGAAGTTCTACCGCCTGTCCGGATTCAAGCGCCTGAACAAC
>ONTX01000161.1 GCA_900320825.1 uncultured Lachnospiraceae bacterium
AACCTTTAGAGGACATGTATCCTTTCCTTGATCGTGAGACATTCACGAAGGAAATGATCGTAACTCCTATACAGGAGTAATTTCTCGCATTATTCCTGGCAATTTCTATAAATGAATAGAACTGGAGTTTATCAGTTTGTAAAATTTGGATTAGTAGGTATCTCCAATACGCTCATAGCTTATGCCACGTACTCTCTATGCGTTTATATAGGATTTCATTATTTAATTGCCAATGCTTTAGGGTTCTTTATCAGTGTTCTGAATGCCTATTATTGGAGTGACAGGTTTGTTTTCAAAAAGGGAGAAGGAGAGTCAAGAAATGCCGTTTGGGCTTTAGTAAAGACTTACATCGCATATGGAAGTACCGGCTTGTTGCTAGCTAGCATTCTTCTTTATCTCTATGTAGATAGATTGCATTTCTCAGAGTATATAGCCCAATTGTTTGTACTGGTGGTAACAATACCACTGAATTTTATCATTAATAAATTCTGGTCTTTTAAAACCAAGAAAGTGAATGAAGAAGATTAGTATATTGATTCCTTGTTACAACGAAGAGGAAAATGTAATACCTATTGCAAATGCTATTGTGGAAGAAATGGGGAAGAATCTTGCAGACTATGATTATGAAATCATATTCATCGACAATGATTCAAAAGATAATACTCGTCCGTTGCTTCGTGAAATCTGCAAACGTAATCCGAAGGTTAAAGCAATCTTCAACGCCAAGAACTTTGGACAGTTTAATAGTCCATATTATGGCATGCTTCAGACTACGGGTGATTGTACGATATTGGTGTGTTGTGATTTCCAGGATCCGATAGAAATGATCCCTCAGATTATTGCAGAATGGGAAAAGGGGGCAAGAATTGTTTCTTGTATCAAAACAGCCAGCAAGGAAAATAGAATCATGAGATTTCTTCGTACTTGTTATTATAAGATAATAAAAAAGATGTCTGATGTAGATCAGATAGAACATTTTACGGGTTTTGGTCTTTATGACAGATCTTTTCTTGACATTTTGAGGGAACTTAATGATCCTATTCCCTTTATGAAGGGATATGTAGCCGAATTCTGCGGTCATCCTTATGTTATAAAATATAAACAGCCCAAAAGGCAGAAGGGAAAAAGCTGGGGATCTTTTTTGAGGCTTTATGATGTTGCCATGGTTGGTATTACCGGATATACCAAAATTGGTATCAGAGCTGCAGTTTTTTTTGGTTTTTTAACAAGTGTGCTCAGTTTTATTATGGCAATAGTTTATCTCGTGTATAAGTTAACTCATTGGTATTCGTTCAATGCCGGTGTTGCTCCGCTTGTTGTCGGAATGTTCTTTATTTCAGGAGTTCAGATGTTTTTCCTTGGAATGATGGGGGAATATATTCTTTCCGTTAATGAGAGGATCAGACGCAGGCCACTTGTTATCGAAAAAACGAGACTGAATTTTGAAGAAGAAGCTTAATATTTGAGAGGACTAATATGAAGGTTGTTTTGCTTGCGGGTGGATATGGCAGGAGAATGTCAGAGGAAACGGGCTATATTCCTAAGCCCCTTATTGAAATTGGCGGAAAACCCATACTCTGGCATATAATGAAATGCTATTCGTATTATGGTTTCAACGAATTTGTTATCTGTGCCGGATATAAGCAGCAAGTTATAAAAGAATGGTTTGCTGATTATTTTATTAACAGTTCTGATGTGACATTTGATTTTACCGGTAGTGATGAATGCCATATTATAAGAGAGTCACATGTTGAGCCCTGGAAGGTGACTGTTGCTGATACCGGTCTTAATACCATGACCGGCGGCCGTATCAAGAGAATTCAGAAATATGTTGGAAATGAAACCTTTTTGTTGACCTATGGTGATGGCGTCTGTGATGTAAATATAAGGGATCTTGTAGAATTTCATAAAGGTCACGGTAAAATTGCAACTCTAACTGCTGTGCTTCAGGATCAGTCAAAGGGAGTACTTGATATTGGAGGAGATAATGCAGTTAAATCTTTCCGTGAGAAAAAAATGAGTGATTCATCTCCGATCAATGCAGGATTTATGGTCTTAAACCCCGAAGTTTTTGATTACATTGATGGAGATGAGACTATATTTGAGCATGAACCTCTGGAAAAACTTGCTGCCGGAGGACAGCTTATGTCTTATATGCATAAGGGCTTTTGGCAATGCATGGACAATCTCAGAGAAAAAGAAACTTTAGAGAAACTTCTTGAAAATGATAAAGCTCCATGGAAAAAGTGGGAGTGATATATGGTTTTTGATCCCGGATTTTATAAAGGGAAGAAAGTTCTTATAACCGGACATACAGGATTTAAAGGATCCTGGATGTCCGTTATTCTCGTTAATCTTGGTGCTAAAGTTACAGGGTTTTCGCTTGATCCTGATACTGATCCATCTCTTTTTAAACTTTGCGATATTAAAGATTCTATTGATCATAATTATGGTGATATAAGGAATCTTGATGCACTTAAATCTGTTTTTGATAAGTCTAAACCTGAAATTGTTATTCATATGGCAGCCCAGCCTCTTGTCAGAAGGAGCTATGAAGAACCGGTTCTTACATACAGTACAAATGTAATGGGAACTGTAAATGTTCTTGAATGTACAAGGTTGTGTGACAGTGTTAAGTCATTTCTCAACGTTACTACAGATAAAGTATATGAGAATTTGGAGAAAGAAGAGGGATATAAGGAAGATGAGCGCCTTAACGGATACGACCCTTATTCCAATTCTAAATCCTGTTCTGAACTTGTAACTGATTCGTATAAAAAGAGTTTTTTCTCTGGAAGAAGTATTTCAATTTCCACTGCAAGAGCAGGTAATGTTATTGGTGGAGGAGATTTTGCAAAGGATAGGATTGTTCCCGACCTTGTTAGAGCAGCATTTTCAGGACAGGATATTATTGTTCGTAATCCTTATTCTACAAGACCTTACCAGCATGTGCTCGAAGCCGTTTTTGCTTATCTTATGATTGCGTCTAAGCAATATGACGATGTATCTTTGTCGGGTTGTTACAATGTCGGACCTGAAGATTCTGACTGTTATCAGACAGGCCGACTTGTTGACAGATTTATTGAATGCTGGGGAGCAGGGCTTTCCAGAGTTGATAAAAATGACGGTGGGCCTCACGAAGCTTCATTTCTTAAGTTGGATAATACAAAGTTAAAAGAAACATTTGATTGGAAGCCTGTTTGGAACCTTGATACAGCAATTAACAAGACCGTCGATTGGTCAAAGTGTATGCTTGAAGGCGGTAATATCAGAAAGTGTATGAACAGACAGATTAATGAATATTTGAAAGCATTCTGTGATTGAGTATGGATTATCTTGAAAACAAAACAATAATAAAAGACATGGAAGAGATCTTTTCAAGGAATCTTGAATGGGATTCTTTTTCAGGTAAGACCTTTTATGTATCCGGTTCGTACGGTATGCTGGCATCATATATTGTTTTGTTTCTTTGTTTTTTGAAAGAAAAGAAGGGCGTTGATTTACGAATAATTGCTCAGGGAAGGGATCCTCAAAAAGCCTGTGATAGATTCGGAGCTCTGTTAGATAAGAGCTATTTCGGGTTTACTAATGAGGATATTGTTATCGGCTCTTCTTTGTCTGTGAACGAAGCCGACTATGTTATTCATGCAGCCGGAATTGCTAATCCGAGATTTTACGGAAGTAATCCCGTTGAAGTATTGAGCCCTAACGTTATTGGCACTTATAACCTTATTGAATCTTGTGATAAGGACAGACTTAAATGTTTTCTTTTCTTGAGCTCGTGTGATGTTTATGGCGTGGTTGACAATCCGGATACTATTTCAGAGGAAACTGCCGGAAGGGTTGATCCCCTTGATCCTCACAGCTGTTACAGCGAAGGAAAAAGATGCGGAGAGTCAATTCTTGCAGCGTTTAGCAGGGAATATTCTGTGAATACAGTTATGGCAAGAGTCGGTCACACTTATGGTCCGACTATGGATCTGGACAATGATCCCAGAGTATTTGCCAGTTTTATGAAAAATGCTGTTGACGGAACTGATATAATAATGCACAGTGACGGTTTGGCAAAGAGAGCGTTTTGTTACATCTCCGATGCGGTTTTTGCTTATATGCTTCTTTTACTTAAAGGCAGATCTGGAGAAGCATATAATGTGACTAATACCGATCAGATGATATCGATTAAAGATCTTGCTTGTATTATTTCAAAACTACCCGATAATAATGTGAAAGTGATTTGTCAAAGCAGGACGGATTCGGATTCATATGTTCAGGATAAGATAAATAAAGAGAATCGTCCCGTTGAAAAAAAACTTATGGAACTTGGGTGGATCCATTCTGTTGATGCATCTGATGGTTTTAGTAGAGTTTATGATTTTTTTAAAGGATAATGATGGATCAAAGCAAAGCGAAAAAAGAAATACTTGATCTTGTAGCAAAATATGTACATGATTATCATCTTCAGGATGGATCGTTTCATGAAGGAGACCGTATTCCCTATGCATCAAGGGTTTATGATGAGAATGAAGTTGTCAATCTTGTTGATTCTTCACTGGAGTTTTGGCTTACTTCAGGTAGATATACGGATGAGTTTGAAAAGAAACTGTCCGTGTTTCTGGGTGTAAAGTATTGTTCGTTGGTTAATTCCGGTTCGTCTGCAAATCTTCTTGCTTTTATGGCTCTGACTTCACCTCTTCTCGGTGACAGACGAGTCAAAAGAGGGGATGAGGTCATAACAGTTGCTGCCGGTTTTCCCACCACTGTTGCTCCAATCATTCAATATGGAGCAGTTCCTGTTTTCGTTGATGTGACGATTCCTGAATATAATATTGATGTAAATGCACTTGAGGGTGCTATATCTGATAGAACTAGGGCGGTTATGATAGCTCATACCCTTGGCAATCCTTTTGATATAAAATCCGTCAAGTCATTTTGTGAGGATCATAACCTTTGGCTTATTGAAGATAACTGTGACAGCCTTGGAAGTAAATATGATCTGAATGGAGAGTTTAGGTATACCGGAACCTTTGGTGATATCGGAA
>ONTX01000003.1 GCA_900320825.1 uncultured Lachnospiraceae bacterium
CGGTGATGAAGAAAAGTTGTTTTTGAACACCTTTGCACCTGTGCTTTGTGCCTATACCGAGTGGATCTTAAGGAATGCATCCGCATCAGGAATCGGAGTGTTGTATTTTTTATCAAGGGACGGATATATGCTGCATTCGGCGGCAAAGCGTTTGAAAGATGTTATCTGTCCGAGTCTTGAACTGAGATATCTTAATGTATCAAGATTTTCATTAAGAAGTGCACAGTATTATGACTTGGGGAAAAAGTGCCTGGACACCATATGTACCGGCGGTATGGGGATCACTTTAAAAAAGATGATGAAAAGGGCACAGCTTACAGACGAAGAGTGCCTGCAGATAGCTTCCGCCATCGGGATGAGTGATGAAATGGATGAACCTCTGGACTTCAGAGGAATCCTTAAGGTCAAAGAAAACCTGGAAGAAGTGCCTGAGTTTTTTGATATGGTCAGTAGGCATTCAAAACAGCCATATGAAAATGTTACAGGGTACTTGCTTCAGGAAGGCCTTATGGATGATACGAAGAAAGGCATCGTTGATGCGGGGTGGATCGGAACCGTTCAGGACAGCCTGATGTATCTGATAAGAAAAACGCGTACTCTTCATGGATATTATTTCGGGTTATATGAACTTCCAGATAAAAACGACGTAGAAAAAACCGTATCTCTCAGTGAATATGATTCATATTATATAAAACCAAGGGGAAAATCGGGGGATAACATACGAAACCTGAAAAGAAAAAAAGATTTTTCCATATGTCTGTTCGAGTCGGTTTGTTCATCGCCTGAGGGCATGACTGTCGGATATGAGAAGAATGCGAACGGAAAGTATATCCCCGTTACTGACATGGAACAAAATCCGAATGCAGGTCACATAAACAGATTTCATGAAATATTAAAAGACTATGCTGCCGAATATTCCCGTGAAATATCATCCGGAGCATACAGCTATGATGAAGATGAAGACCTGGATATGGTAAACGGGATCATGTCATCCCTTATGGGAGATCCTTCGTCGGAGGAAGCGTCTCTTTTCGGACAGCTTATGTTTTGCGATGATGTGCTTGAATCGGATCTAAAAAGCGTTGCCGGAAAGATCACGAGGGAAGATGTACGCAAGCTTACATTTATGAGAAGATTGATGGGCAAGGCCGGCATTTGCAAAGATGTAACTCCGCTCAGCGGATGGTTTGAAGGAAGTATTGCACTTGTGACTGATGAAAATGATCCCCGTGAAAAAAAGTTCAGGAAACGGGCGGTAAAAAACGAGCACAAAATGAAAGTGCTGACTGAGATGAGAAAGGCTTTATAGTAAGTGCACAGATTAAAGCAGTATTTCTTTGTAATTAAAGAGCTGACCGAAAGGGAGATAAAGCGTAAATATGCAAGAAGCTCCCTTGGTATCATATGGAGCGTCCTCAATCCTCTTTTGATGATGGTCGTCATGTCAATGATCTTCTCAACCATGTTCAAAAGAAGCATTGATAACTATCCCATTTATTACCTTACCGGACAGATGGTCTGGGAACTGTTCAGCGGTGCAACGAATGCTGCAATGACAGCTCTTGTTGATAATAAAACACTTCTTATTAAGGCAAAACTTCCGAGAAATACTTTTGTGATATCGAGAATTTACACATCACTGGTGAATTTCGGATTTACATGTGTGGCATATATACTGATGATATTTTTGTTTGGCATAAGGCCTTCGCTTACAATGCTTCTTTTCCCTGTCGGAGTGATCTTTGCATTGATAATGTGTATCGGTGTAGGCTTTATATTGTCTACCGAATATGTTTTTTATGCGGATGTGAAATATCTGTATGGACTTTTTTTAAGAATACTCATGTATCTTTCCGCAATATTCTATCCCGCAGATATGCTTTCCGGAATCATGCAGCAGGCAATTAAGTACAATCCTATTTATCTCCTCATATACTTTTTCAGGCTGACGGTTATGTACGGTGAAGTGCCTGAGGACTGGGTGTGGATAAGGCTTGGCGTCTGGAGCACAGTCTTGCTTCTTGCGGGCATCATTGTATTTAAAAAGCAGGAAAACAGGGTGATGCAGACAATATGAGAAAAGTGATCTTTAAAATTTCAAAGTATTTGTTTACAGCCGGGGTAGCAGCTCTCTTTGTTCTTGCTTTTGCGATAAATGTGCATGCTGCGGAAGCATCGGTAAAATTCGGATCCGCAACATATACACATAAAGACGGAGAGGCATTTGCCGTAGGTTTGTATGTGAATGTTCCTGCAGGTGTAGGGCCTCATTACATTACGATAAAATACGATCCTTCCGCACTTGAGTATCAGGGCGGAGGAACGGGTTATGACCTTGCTCAGGGACAGATATTTATTTCCTCGGTAGGTGGAAACGGGGCTTCGAGTCAGAAGTACATGCTCACTTTTAAGCCGAAAAGACCCGGGGATTCCGGCATAGCAGTCATATCTGCCAAGGTTCAGACATCCGGAACGCCCATGGCTGTTCTTGCCGACGGAAGCGTAGTGCCGGCAGTTGCTCCCGTTGATTGCACTGTAACGGAAATGGGATCTGCACCCATTCATATAACGGCAGATGATAATGCGCAGGATAATAACACTGTTCAGGATGACAATGATCATGAGGATGAAGTGGTTTCCGAGCCTGAAGAG
>ONTX01000197.1 GCA_900320825.1 uncultured Lachnospiraceae bacterium
CTTTTCATTTAGTTTTTCCAACAAATCATCCGCTTTTCTTCTGCAGAGATCTTTGCTCGGAATACGTTCTAATAGTTCGATTGCATTATCAGTTTCCCCGTTGAGAAGAAGGATCCTAGCCTTTTCGAACTGAATCCACGGCTGGTCTTTCAAGCCGAAACATTTCATGCTTTCCTCTGGCTTACCCTCTAAATAACAACAAACCGCGAGAATCGGCTTCATATAATGCGGAAACACAAAATGTACACCCTGCTCTTTTAATTCTCTCGCCTGCTTCAACAGAGTACTGAGTTTCTGTTCAGCCTCCGCAAAATATGGCATGTATCGTTCGACCGGGAAATTTCTTAACCGAAGCAGAAATGCCTTTGACATGGCTAACTGAGCATCCCTGTAATAGACATCCAGATACCCCGGTTTATCATTAATGTTCTCTGCCGTCGGTTTTTCAGGAATCAGCCCTTCCACAATGTGAATATAGTCATCACACTTCTTGATCATGTCGGCAGCATAACCGTTAATCAGATAATCTGGAATCTCTGTGCCGTAGAGCCGGTTATCGAAAAACACATCCCAGTAGCGCGAAAAAGTTTTATCATATTGCAGATTGACATACTGATACAGTGCTTTCCGATAATTGTTTTTCTGATTCTGCCGGACTTTTTCCTCCAGCTGATCATATTCTTCTATCAGCTGATCATACTGTGCAATTACACGATTGAATTCCTTATAGGAATCGGTCTGATACAGATTCTCCGGCTTCTCATAATGTTTACGAAGTAGATTGGCATAACGATATCTCTCTTTAAAATTATGGAATGATGTCTCAATCAGATCTTCATACAGTTTTTTTGCCCAGTTAAAATCTTCCTCCTTATAATCCGCCTTATAGCGGTCATAGAGGAAATAAGCGAGAGTGCTCTTATGCATGCTGCTGAACGGCTCCAGCTCTATACATCTCTCACTTACCTTCAGGAAAAAGTCGGTATTTTCCTTTTTCCGTTGAATATCCTGTGGAGTTGGATTCTTTTTCGTTCTGGTCGCCAGCTTGCTTAAAGCAAAGGCAAGTTTACCGAGGCATTCCGGATCACTCCAGATCTCATCCTGTTCTATTTTATCCATTCGGGGACATGCCTTTACTATACCGATCCAGTCATTGTTCTCAAGCAAAACAGCCAGCTGATTCAGCAGATTCTGGGCTGCCACAGTCTTCTGAGGGCCGTTACGGATATACTTGTAGTCCTGAATACTGTCGAGAAATAACACCGGAGGGGCATACTCGCCGGTTTTCAGTAATCCTTTTCTCCTGAGAAGAGCATAGACATTCTTCTTGATGAAGGCACAGTTCACTTCGGATTCTGATAATACATCTCCGTATCTGATACGAAGCGTATTCTCATCAGCCGAATAATCAGCACATTCAACAACCCTGGCAAACAACGCTGCATCGTCCTTTTTTGATGAGTACACCAGGATCTCCTCAATATCATCCATCTGCACATCAATATACTGCGGATATGATTTTCTGATTTCGTCCAGCCAATCATTTCTGCGATAGAAATCTTTGGAATTCATGGACAGTCTGTAATCCGAAATAACGAGATACATCGGCTTCTCCCCCAACAAAATGTATTATTCTATCTGCAATCAGAAAAGATCTATTCATTTCAGTTGTTTGCAAATTGCAAACAACTGAAATGCGCTGTGCAGTTAACATAACTCCAAAACGTGAAAGTTACCAGCAAGTTAAAGCTGCTAAAGAAAAGCATATCTTTTACTGCGTATCATCCTGTCTGACCGGCTTGCTGTATACCCTGAACCCGTTCTGGAATACATTGTACCAGTTATACCGTATGACCAGAGCGTGCACCTGAAGCCGGAAAGTGCCTAATGTTACTCCTCTCCCGTACTTCTGATGCCACTCCTTCACGGTCTGATCATCAAAGAACTTGTATGGCTGATCCGATGTATCTGGGACAGAATTCCAGCAGTCAAACATATCCAGCAGTTCCCGGTTGACAGGTCTGTCCCGCAACTCCTCAAAGGTGAGATAATCAGATGAGGGATCCACCATCATATATTCATAGCCTTTTTGTTCACAAAAGTCTGCAAGGGCACGGTA
>ONTX01000118.1 GCA_900320825.1 uncultured Lachnospiraceae bacterium
CTTGATTATGCATCCGCACATCTCAATGTCATGAAGCCTGAGGTGCGCTCGGAGGTATGGGCAAGGGAGCAGGATTGTCAGAGTATAGAAGCCGGAAAAAACAATATTGCAAATTCGAAGATACCCGAATATGAAGGTGGAAAATTTCACAATATCTACGATGAATCCAAAGCTGTCATGGATATCATTGTCGTTGAAGAAGACAGGGTGGACGATATTAATACGCTCATTAATACACCCATCGAATTCAGCGAAAAGACCAAAGAAGGTCTCAGGCGTATATATGCCAAGATGGATGAAATGAATCTTATGTCCTATCCCTTTGATCCTAAGGGAGAGGATGGTAATAAAGTGTATGCCCTGTCAAAATTGTCTGCGGAAAAGACTGCATTGGAGAATGCTCTTAATGCCGGAAATCCTGATGATATCATAAAGGCCCAGAAGGCTTATGAGAAGACTGTAAATGACATGAATGAACTTTACAGTATTGCAAAGGAATACTTTAACGACAATCCTGTAGAGTTTCCCGGCAATATGGACAGTATCCGTAATGTCAGGCTGCCTTTTGAGTTTACCGGAGATATCAAAACAACGGCCCAGATAAACGGTGCATTCATCACTTACACAAGACTTAAGCAGGGACAGATGAATGTGGAGGATTATCTTAACGATCCTTCCGGAACTCTTGTCAGGGAGAACATGGATAAGCTTAAGGCTGTAAGTTTTGCTGAGGTATCCAAGAATCTTAGCTTTGAAGATTCTGTGGGGCTGCTGAGCGATTCCGGCAGATTCAAATATGAATACAATAAGCTCGATCAGGCTGTTCCACTAATCTCATTCGGAAGACAGCTGGGACTTCCTGCGTCTTTGGAAGGTGATGCCGGCCTTGTGGAAAAAAACAGGATCGTTTACGAAGCGATGTTTGGCAATCTCACAAAGAATATCGGATCCGAAAGAAGCAAGTTTTCCGTTCTCAGCGGCAAAACAAATAACGGATTTAAAAGAGAACAGAGAACACTTACTCTGCAGAAACTCATCGTGGCAAGCGATGAGGAGAGAAATGTAAACGCGATGATCGGAAGCCTTCCGCCTACGGATCATCTCGGAAGAGTGATAGGGGAAAATTTTGATCACAGTGAGGCGATAGGAAGAAATCCTGTTGATTATACAGGAATGATGGATCGTGCGGAAAAGCTGCTTAAGATTGCTTTCTATACCAGGGAGGGATCAGAGCCGGTAATTGATCCCGGAGAAGTAATTGAGGCTATCCAGAAGGTATATATTGATGTGCTTACGCGCCATCCTGAGGATGCGGAAAGTTTCGGTTTCAGAAGAATGCAGGAAGATTTAAAGAACCTTCCCGCCAGAGTTCCTTCCAACGTTTCTGATGATATATATGAAAAAATAGAATCGCTGAACAAATCGTTTTTTAACGGAAAAGTATTTGAAGCGGATAAAAACCCTGCATGGAAAGTTGCGGCCTACGGTAAGGGATTTAAGACCGTTAATGTTTTTCCTGCCATTGCGGATATCATAGATGATCAGGCTTTCAAGGATGAATATCAGGACAGACTGATGGTCATAAATGAAGCGGCACAGGAATACGGAGAGGATCCCAATAATCCGCAGCTTATAGAAAATCCCAGATATTATAACGGTGAAGGCATGGCGAGGATGCCTTTTACGAAAGCTGAAAACAATGTCCTGAAATTAGCCAATGGAATAGCGGGTAATGATGCCATAAGAGCTTATGAATCCATGATCAGGGAGATGAAGAGAAGGCTCAGAAGGCAGGCATCCGGCTATAATGATGAAAAAGCAAAAAGACGAATTGAGGATTCGATTTATCTTTTGGATGCGGATGATGTTAAGACTGTAACATATTATGCAACTACTGCTTTTGCTTATGCGCTGGAAACCCAGAAGATGGACATGGTCACCATGAGCGGAGAAGGATATACTCCCGATGTTGTCAGAAAAGAACTTGGAAGTTTTTATGATGACCAGATGGATCTTGCCCACTATGCGGTTGATGAGCTCAGAGTCTCCGTTGAGCATCAGGAAAAACTTGAAAAACTCCAAAGGTCCGGAAAGACCTGGTCAGATGCGGATGAAAAAGAATATGCGGATAAGATAAGAAATGCCCACAACAATTATCTCAGATCTTATGACAGATTAAGACAGGTTACGGACCCGTCTCTTGTAAATAATCCCAGGCAGCAGAACGGCGGTTTTGACGAGATAATGGACCGCACCCCGGATTTTACAAGAGGAATATCAGGTCAAGCAGGCTGGCTCAGAGGCGAACTTAAGGCACTTGAAAACGGCTGGAGCACAGATGAACTGGCTATTCTTGGTGCCATCGGTAACATTGAGGCCACGATTGAGAACAGACGCCGGTATGCAAGCAAAGCCCGGAAAGAGGGACTTGAAGATTTTGCGAAGGATTTCAGCGTTATCAGGGATAAGTACTGGAATAAACACATTGAGAACAATGCGGATAAAAAAGAAGTCTGTGATGAGCTGATGGCATTTGTGGAAAAACATGCCGACTGCAAATTCGGTTTGGCTTTTTCTTCATGTTACGAGATACTGTTCAGAGTCAGCAATAAGATCAAAAAGGAAGCCGCAGAAACCGAGATAGAAGATGCACAGCTCAGATGGCTTAAGGATCATCAGCCGGTAGAATATCTCAAGATCCTGGAGCAGTCCGGAGACATCAGAAAGTTTGTATGCGCCATAGCTGATATCCATAACCGGAATGAATTAAACCTCCTTTCCGAGGAAGAAAAAAATAAATTCGAAAACTATTATGGCAGCCGGATCCTGGGGCTGACGCCTAACGGGCAGCCTGAACTTGGATGGGATTTTGTTGAAAAATACCATAAGGAGCTTCAAAGTTACCTTGTGGAGCAAAGTGTTTATTACTACCGTGAAGTAGAAAAGACAGCCCGGGAAATACGTGAGGGAAGACATGCATATTCTGAAGCCCTTGGTGATCTTGGTAAGGATCATAAAGCGTCCATGGAGATTGCAAAACTTCTTGTGGGATATTCTTCAAAGGCGGATGGTATCGGTGCTGCAAGGCAGATGCTTACCCGTGTAGAGATGACCTATGACGGAAAACTCAATAACGGAAAGGAATGGAGCAGCGCTGATGCAAAGAACAAAAACGCCGATGAATATCTCAAAAACTCGCCTGACGGTCTAAGCCAAAAGAAGAGAGAAGAAATCCTGAATTTTGCCGGTACCGCATTACAGCCCGTAAAGCAAAAGTACGGTGTTGAGGTAAATGCGGAAGGCAGACTTGTTATTACGAATAAGATCCTTATGGATCAGAAAGCTCTGTCAAATGCCGAGGATGCTGTTAACGAAACCGTAGGATATATGTCGGAAGCCATGAAAAATAAGGCTACCGCTTTGGAGAAACTTGAAAGGCTGAAGACCCTTAAAGAGTATAAGTCCGGAAACTCCGCAGAATTCACGGCTATGTATGAAGCTCTTGAAGCCATAACGGGAATAAATGAATATAACACTCCCGATCAGATTGAGAAGATGTTTGATGATCTTGATAAGGCATCAGAAGCATACTATAAGGCTAAGAGGGAAGATTCGAGATTTGCCGGAAGACACGGAAACGGACTTGAAAGAGTTCAGATGTCCGAGGATCTCAGAACGTATGCTGAAACTGCACTGAATTCGCTTCTTGAAAAGCGCACCGAAAGCGTTGAAACAGGTAAGGCACTGTCTGCCCAGGTGGCATCCAAGGTCGCTTATTCTGCGGCATTGACCGAAGCAAGACAGAATGCACAGCACGCCGCAAACCCCGCAGAAAATGTGAACGTAAATGCAAATGAAAACGTAAATGCAGACGCAAACCACAGAAAGATGAATGTCGGGGAAGTCAGGAACATGCTTAAGGAAGGCAAGGTGGAACCCAAGGGAAGAAAATCCGTGGGAGCACCTAAGGAAAAACCTGTTCTGGAAAAGAAAGATGAGCAGGTTGTAAAACCCCAGAGGAAAAGCAAAGCATAAAAAGGAGAACTAAAATGGGAAATCTTGCAGATGCTTATAAGAAGATAATCATAGATAAGGCTGTAATTGACTCGGAACCTGTACCGGACCGTGTTGAAGACTCCGCCGGATTTTTTGATTACAATAAGAGAGCAAGAAGGGCAGGTAGAAAGATCACAAAAGCAAGAGCGCTTCTTTCTTCTCAGGATCTGTCTTTTGAGCAGGTAAAAAATGCTCTTTTGCTGGCTGCGGGAGATGAGGATGCTGAAAAAAGAATAAAAGACGCGAAGGCATCCAACGCCTATAGAAACAGAACACTTCAGATGCTTAATCAAAAGCATCCTGAGCTGGTTCAGGAACTTGGCGAAAACCGTATGAAGTTCGCAAACAGCCCTGTTTTTTTTAAACAGACCACTGAAAACTGGTTGAAAGACGGAAAACTCACTCAGGCTGAATTGGATGGGCCCCTGGCAAAACAGGTTCTTCATGGACTTATGGATTTAAAGGTTTCGGAGGAAACGGCTTTTATAACTGTTATTGAAGAAAGTCTTACCCCGGAACAGAAGGAAAGTTTTCTCAACAGTCTTAATGAAATAGTTGATGTCAACGATTACGGCCCTGGCGAAATGACCGTGGGTACACATGATGAACGCATTGAGTTTTTGGGTGCAAACATTCCTGCAGAGGTTACGGCCAATGAGGAAAAACTTGCAAAATACCGCCATGCACTTGACTACTCAAAGCAGCATCTTAATGTCCCCAAGCCCGAGGTGAGGGATGAATTCTGGGAGCGTGAAAAAACCTGCCAGAGGATAGAAGGCGGAATTGATGACAAAGTAAGGGAACAGCTTCCTGCTTATGAGGATGGAAGATTCCATAATATCATCGATGAAGAAAAAACTGTCATGGGTGTCATGACAGTCGATGAAGACAGGAAAGAAGATTTAAACAGTATCATTAATGCTCCTTTTTCTTATGGTGAAAGGACAAAAGAAGGTCTTAAATTGATCTTTGAAAAAATGGATGAGATGCATCTTAATGATTATCCGTATGATCCCACCGGAGAGGACCCCGACAAGGTATATGCCCTCACAAAGATCAATGTTCAGAAAAAAGAACTTGAAAACGCCATCGCAGAGGGTGACCCAGACAAGATCATAGCAGCCCAGGAAGCTTACGAGAAGACCGTAAACGACATGAATGAGCTCTATGCTCTCGCAAAAGAGTACTTAAATCCCAATCCTGTTCAGTTCCCCGGAAATATGGACAGCATACGTAATAGCGGCCTTCCTTTTGAGTTCACAGGGGATATCAAGAATACCGCTATGATCAACAGCGCGTTTATTACGTATAAAAAGATGAAGGAGCACAATCTCAGTGCCGATGAGTATCTGAATGATCCGGCGGGGCTGGTAATAAACGGTGCCATGGGAAAACTGAAGGAGTTAAGTTTTTCCGAAGTCACAAAAAATATCAGTCTGGAGGATTCTATAGATGCTCTCACTGAATCCGGTAAATTTGCCAAGCAGACCCTGCTTATAGATAATGCGGTCCCCTTATATTCCTTCGGAAGACAGCTTTCTCTTCCCGGAGCCCTTGAAGGAGACCAGCAGCTTAATGAAAAAAACAAGATCACTTCGGTTGCCGTTCTTAACGCCTTGAGCGCCGATATTCAGTCGGAAAAAGCAAAGTTTGGGTATCTGAAGGGCGGTGCTGATGATCCGGTCACAAGAAATCTGAGACAGAGGACTCTTCAGAATCTTATCGTGGCAAGTGATGATGAGCGAAATCTTCCGTCCATGATGGCAGGCCTCCCCGAGACCGATCATCTTGGAAGAAAGGTTGGAGAAAGTTTTGATCTTGATTCCGTGATTACAAGAAGACCTGTAGACTATACGGGCATCATGGACCGCGCCGAGAGACTGATGAGGAAGGCTAATTATGTCATCGAAGGTGAGGCAAGAAATCTGGATCCCGATGAGGTTCTTGATGCCATTCAGCAGACCTATCATCAGATCCTGAGCCTTAATCCCCAGGATAAGGATCTTCCCGCATTTAAGAGAATGCAGGAGCAGATGAGGATCATCCCTTCACGTCTTTCAAAGGACGCGCCGGAACAGCTGAAAGGCAAGATAAATAATTTAAGCAATGAATATTTTTCCCAGAATGCACTTGATTCCGACAAAAATCCCGGATGGGAAAATAAGGCCTATGCAATGGGCTTTAAATACGCATATTTCCTGGGAACCAATTATGCAATGGTGGATTCCGGAGCGGCAGTCGATGAATATAATATAAGATTAGGCAGAGTCCATGAGCTGTCCGAAGAATATATACAGGAAGAAGATGAGCCGCTTATTGAAAATCCCAGATATGACATAATGGGGAACGATCACATAAGTCCTCCTCTCAGAACTGAAAATTCCTCTTTGCGTTTAGGTGCACCCATAGCAGGATCTGAGGCTGAGAGAGCATATAAAAATGTAAAGAAAGAGCTTATAGATAAATTCAGAAGTGTGATAAGAAACACTAAAGATGAGAAAGCCCGTACCCGTCTTGAGGATGAAATATTCATACTTGAGTCGGATGATCTGAAAACGGCTGAATATTTTTCCACATCTCCTTACGGATTCAGAATGGAAGCACAGAAGGCTAATATGGTCTCTTTTATGGGCAAGGATTTCGGACCGGAAGATGCCAGAAATAAGCTCGGGAAATTCTATGACTATCAGCATGACCTTGCTCATTATGCTGTTGAGGAATTCAGGGTAGGAATGTGGCGCCTTGAAAAAGAGGAGGAACTGAAAAAAGCCGGAAAAACCTGGTCAGGTGCAGAGGAAAAAGAACTTTCCGATAAGATTCGCGAGGCGCATAGCGGGTACTTGCAGGTGTATGAAAAACTGAAACTTGTAACGGATCCGGAACTTATCGATAATCCGATGCAACAGCGTGGCGGTTTTGCCGAGATCATGGATCGTAATGTCGGTATCAGGCGAGGTGTTGCCGGAGCTGCAGGCTGGCTTAAAGGAGAACTGAAGGCTCTTGATAATGGCTGGAGCACTAAGGATATGGCATTTCTCGGAGCTGTCGGAGCTTTTGAAGAGACCATAGAATCCATCAGGAATTATGGCAGTGATAACGACAAGATCGGACTTGAGGAATTCGCTGAAGATTTCAAAACCCTCAGAGAAAAATGCTGGAACAAGAGAATTGAAAATAATGCCGATAAAAAAGAGATCTGCGATGCTGTAATGGCGTTTACTGAAAAGCACAAGGATAAGACGTTTACATGCACGGCAAGAGATTCCTATGATACTCTTTTGAGAATAAGCACCGCTCTTTCAAAGGAAGCTGCAAAGACGGAAGCTAAAGACAATGAAATGAGATGCCTGCGGGAAAAGGATCCCATAGGGTATCTGAAGAAGCTGGAAGCATCCGGAGATATCAAAGCGTTTGCCATGGCTCTCGTTGATGTGGAGGCGCGTGTTGCGACCGGAGATCTTAAAGAAGAACAGATAAATGCATATATGGAATATAGTTATGCACTTACTGCTGCAGACGATAATGGCCAGCCTGTTAAGGGGTGGGATTTTATCACAAACCTCAACAAAGAACTGGTCAGATACAATCTTGAACAGGGAGTTTATGTTGCGCAGGAGTATGAAAAGACTGCCAAAGCGATCCGCGATGGAAGACATGAGTACTCGGGGCAGTTCGGAGATTATGAAAAAGATTATGCTTTTTCCAACAATCTGGCTCACTCTTATGTTTCAAAGTCAAATGCATCCCAGCCATTCCTTGCATCCAAGCAGCTTATTACAGGTTTGCAGATGACATTTTCCATGCAGCTTAAGGACGGAAAACCCTGGGATACAAGGGCTGAGGGTGAGAAGCTGCGGAACGAATTTCATAAGAATGCAAAGGACGGACTTACCCAAAAGCAAAGGGAGAAATATGTTGAGGTTGCCAATTCCGAGCCCGTTAAGTTTGAACAGCAGTATGGTTTTAAGTTCGCAAAAAACGGCAATCTCATCATGCTTAATGAAGATACGCTTAAGGACAAGGCTCGCGAAGGATTAGAAAAAGCTGCAGCTGAAACAGCCGAATATACTGAAACTGCATTTTCGGGTCTTGAGGAAGCAGATAGCAAACTTCAGAGACTTAAAGCTCTTAAGGATTACAAGCAGGACAATTCCAAAGAATTTACTGCAATGTATGAGGCTCTTGAAGCCGTTACCCGGATTAACGGTCACAGCACTCCGGAAGAGATCGAAAACCTGTACCTTGATCTTGATAAAGCATCCAAAGCATACCGTAAAGCAAAGCGCGAGGATTCCTGGTTCGCCGGAAGGCGCGGAAACGGTCTTGAACGTGTGCAGATGGCGGACGAGATCAGCATCTTTGCCCAGGAACAGTATGAAAATATATGGAAAAAGCATACGGTCAATATCGACTCAAAAGCCGATCTTACCTCGCAGGTACATGACACTTCCATACGTTTGCAAAGTTTCCGGGAAGCGGCAGCGGCTCAAAATGCGCCTGTAAATGAAGTTCCCGTAATTAACGCGCCTGTGAATGATCAGCCCGTAAACAACGGACATGTAAATGAAGTTCCTCAGAATGCAAATGAGCATAATGCACCGAAACATGCCAATAACAACCAGCGCAGAAAGATGGATATCAAGGAAGTCCGTAATATGCTCAAAGGTGATGCGGAAAAAGTCACCGGCAGAAAATCTGTAGGTTCTGCTCCCAAAAATGAGGAGATGAAAAATAATGCGGGCCCGGGTGCAAAGGATTCCAGAAAGAGCACTTTATAAGAAAATGTAATAATTCACTTTTCTTTACTTTTATTTAAGTAGAAAAGTAAAAATATTTATTGACCGGAAAAGTGAAAATATTGCTTGATTTAGGATTTTCATCATGTTATATTGAAAGTCCGTGATATATTTTCCTTGCTCGCTTTTTAAGAAGTGGGCCAGAGACCAAAAGGAGGTAACAGCATGAACAAGTATGAATTGGCTGTCGTCATCAGCGCAGTTATTGAAGACGACGCACGTACCGCAGTTCTTGATAAGTGCAAGGCACTTGTTGAGAGATTCGGCGGACAGATCGCGGATGTGGATGAGTGGGGCAAGAAAAAGCTCGCTTATGAGATCCAGAAGATGACCGAGGGATTCTACTACTTCATTCATTTTGAAGCTGAGAGCCCTGCGATTGCCGAGATTGAAAGCCGTATGAGAATCATGGACGGCGTCATCAGATACTTATGCGTTAGACAGGACGAAGCATAAGAAGGAGACTTTAGTATGAACAAAGTTATACTGATGGGAAGACTTACAAGAGATCCTGAAGTCAGCAGTTCAACATCGGGAACTACAGTTGCAAGGTACTCTATCGCGGTAGACCGCAAATTTAAAAGAGAAGGCGATCCGGATGCAGATTTCTTCAATTGCACTTCATTCGGAAAGCAGGCCGAGTTTGTGGAGAGATATCTTCACAAGGGAACAAAGGTTGTTGTTGTGGGAAGAGTTCAGAACGATAACTACACCAACAAAGAGGGCCAGAAGGTCTATGGTACCCGTATCATGGTAGACGAGATTGAATTTGCCGAGAGCAAGAATGCATCCGGTCAGGGTGGTTCATTTGACTCCGGATCATCTCAGGGTTCAAACGGAGGGAATGATTTCATAAATGTTCCCGAAGGACTTGTAGAAGAGCTTCCTTTTACCTAAAGTATAGGAGGAAATTATGGCATATACCAAGACTGAAAAGCCGGACGGACCGGCAAGACGCAGAGGCGGAATGCATGCAAGACGCAGAAAGGTCTGCGTATTCTGCGGTAAGGATAATGTTATCGATTACAAGGATGCTAATAAGCTTCGTAAGTATATCTCTGAGGGAGGAAAGATCCTTCCCCGCCGTATCACCGGCAACTGTGCTAAGCACCAGAGAGAGCTTACC
>ONTX01000076.1 GCA_900320825.1 uncultured Lachnospiraceae bacterium
TAAAGATTGCAGTAATAGGACCTTACAGGGAAATCCTTACTCTTTTCTATGATATCCCTTCTGCCCACAACATAGGAAAGACCGGTCATTCCCTGGATACCCTTCTGGGCGGAAGCCATGCAAAAATCAATGTTTTCATCATAAACATTAATGGGGATCATGGCATAAGCACTGGTGGTATCGGTTATAAGAAAAGCTCCGTACCTGTGTGCGATCTCACCGATCTCCTTAACGGGATTGAGAAGTCCCGTGCCGGTCTCATGATATGTGACATAGACATATCCTATATCGCTGTTGTCTTTAAAGACTTTTTCAATCTCTTCAAGTGAAGGCTTTTTATCAATGGGCTGCTTGAGCTCTATAAGGTCAAGTCCGTATGCTCTGCAGACATCTACGGCTCTCTGGGAATAGGAACCGTTGTTTATGACAAAGGCCTTCTTTCCCTTATCCAGAAGGGAATTGAGAGTTACATCAATGCAGATGGTTCCCGAGCCACAGAAAAGGACAGTTGTATATTCCCTGGTATCACCGTGAACAATGCGGACAAGGTCATCTCTCATGGGTCCCATGATGGACCGGAACTCTTTTTCCCTGGGACAGATATCGGGGACCACCTGGGCCATCTTTACAGTGTCGCTTGTGGTGGAAGGTCCGGGATTAAGAAGAATATTTCTTTTTACATTAGTTGACATATTATTCTCCAAATTTAAATCAGATCTCATCGATCAGAGTGATGATGTCTTTTATTGACATGAGCCTGTCATCAACTTCCTTTGCCCTGTGGTACTTAAGGATATCCTCCGCAGTCTTCTGCATTGCGGGGAATGCAGATCTTGTAAGCTGATTGGCATATATTACGATATTGACTCCATGGGCGGAAAGCTCAGCTTCCGTAATGGTATTAAAGCTGCTTGGCACAACGACTATGGGAGTCTTTTTATCCTTGCTTCTGAACTTATCGCAGAACTCAAGGATCTCTGCAGGGTCTTTTTTACGTGAATGGATCATGATACCGTCGGCGCCGGCGGCTACAAAAGCTTCGGCTCTTGTAAGTGCATCTTCCATTCCCCTTTCGAGTATCAGACTTTCAATCCTTGCGATGATCATAAAGTCATCTGTAAGCTGGGCTTTTTTTCCTGCCCTTATCTTCTCGGAAAACTCCTCGATGCTTGCCTGAGTCTGCTGAACCTCTGTTCCGAATAGACTGTTTTTCTTAAGACCTGTCTTATCTTCAATGATGACCGCACTTACGCCAAGTCTTTCGAGGGAACGGACGGTATATACAAAATGCTCCGCAAGTCCGCCTGTATCACCGTCAAAGATGATGGGCTTGGTTGTAACTTCCGTAATATCCTCGATGGTCCTGAAACGACTGGTCATATCCACAAGTTCAATGTCAGGCTTTCCTTTTGCGGTGGAATCACAAAGGCTGGATACCCACATGGCATCAAACTGGTCAAGCTTTCCGTTTTCTCCCTCAACCACCGTTTTTTCAACGATAAGTCCCGTAAGACCGCTGTGTGCTTCCATGGCCTTTACAACGGGGGTAAGGTTTATGAGCTGTCTGAGACGCTTCCTTCTGTACTCGGGCATTGACAGCTTTTCCTTGAGCTGAAGATCTTTTTTAAGTACATCCTCACTTACGGTATAGGGAATATCGATGATCTGTCCGCCGTAGGCTTCAACCAGCTTCTGGACATGGGCTCTGATGGAACTCTCCGGGCCTGTCACCCAGTTATCACCGTGAACCACATAATCGGGATGCAGGGACTCGATCACATCGTCGTAATGCATATCGTTCTGAAGAACCACATTATCAACACCGTCGATGGACCTGTAGAGTTCCATTCTCTCGCTTTCGGAAACCGTACAGAATCTGTTGTACCTGATGGCAGTCTTGTCACTCAGGCAGCCTACAGTTACGCTTCCCAGCTTCTTTGCTTCATTTATGATGTTCAAATGGCCTTCATGAATTATATCCGTGCAAAAGCATGTATATACAGTCTTCATGTTTTATCCTCAACATTCTTTTGGATTTATCGATTTGGAGATCTGTTTCCACAACTATAATATGATACTACTTTTGGGCGGTTTTCTCAATAAAACGGTAAAAACACCGCTTTTTTTCGGACATTTTTACATTGCGGAAAAACAGGCATAAATATATGATAAATAAAGCGTTTTTTACATGAGGGAAAGTATGAAGTTCTTTGTTTCCATCTATAACAAGTTGAATAATTTCGTACACAGACATAAGGAAGGTGTTCCTTTCCTTGTGTATACTGTATTCTACCTTACCTGGTTCACCATTCTCGAAAGCCATATCACTTTTCCCGAGTATGTGATCCATTTAAGCATTGATGATAAGATTCCCTTCGTTCCCGCATTTATCATTCCTTACGAGCTCTGGTTTCCCTATGTGCTCATAACCGTTCTCTATCTGCTCTTTACAGCAAAGGATGAATATGCGAGGCTCTTTGCTTTCCTTACAACAGGAATGACCATTTTCCTCATCGTTTCCACCATCTGGCCCAACGGACAGAACCTTCGCCCCATCCTCATCGGAAATGAAGGATTTTTCCAGGGAATCATCGCACATCTCTACCGTACGGACACCCCCACAAATATCTGTCCCAGCATTCATGTGTATAATTCCCTTGGTGTGGAATTTGCCATAGCAAGAAGTGAAAAACTTAAGAAATTTAAGATGTTAAAGACATCCAGCCTTGTACTCTGCATCCTGATAATACTTTCCACAATGCTTATCAAGCAGCACTCGGTATTCGACGTAGTGACAGCGATCACCCTCTCGGTCATCATGTATTACCTGATCTACTATCTCGACGTGATCCGCCTGATGAAGGAAGCAAAGGAAAAGAGACAGGCCAAGAAAGAATTAATAAGAAAAAGATAAGACTTAAAATAACAGATTCCCGGAAGAATGGTCTTCCGGGGATTTTTTTGACTATATGAAAATTATTATGATCCTGAGGAATAGCTTTTAACGATATCGCATATAACATTTACCATGGTATCCATTCCCTCGGCGGTTATATGTTCGTAAGGACCATGGAAAGCATATCCTGCTGTTCCAAGGTTCGGACAGGGAAGTCCTCTGTGGGAAAGCTGCGCCCCGTCAGTTCCTCCTCTTATGGGAACGTTGGCGGCATTTAGCCCCTGAGCAGTAATGCATTTCCTTGCGGTCTCCACTATATGCATATGGGGCTTTATCTTTTCGATCATGTTACGGTACTGGTCAGTTAGGGTAAGAACTACAGTGCCCTCTCCGTATTTTTCATTAAGAGTTTTTTCGATCATTTTGAGAGTGTTTTTCTTAGCCTCAAAAAGAGCAGCATCATGATCACGGACAATATAGTCTATCTCGGCATTTTCCACATCACCGCTTATATCCGTAAGGTGATAGAATCCTTCCCTGCCTTCGGTATGTGCAGGGGTCTCGGCTGCCGGAAGCATGGATGATATCTCGCATGCCACAAGTGCCGCATTTATCATTTTGTTCTTGGCATCACCGGGATGAACACTAATTCCTTTTATCTTAAACACGGCTTTTGAAGCATTGAAATTCTCGTATTCGATCTCATTTTCCTGCCCGCCGTCTATTGTATATGCAAAATCCGCACCGAATTTATCCAGATCAAGAAGCCTTGCACCATGACCAATCTCTTCATCGGGGGTAAAGGCAATACAGACTTTTCCGTGAGGAATCTTTTCATCCCGCAGCCTTTCTGCCATGGTCATGATTATGGATATACCGGATTTGTCATCAGCTCCGAGAAGGGTTGTTCCGTCAGTGGTGATAAGAGTCCTGCCCTTTAATCCGGGCAGATGGGGAAACATGGAAGTTGTCAGCTTAAGGCCGTTTCCTATCTCCACATCTTCCCCGTTATAGTTTTCATGGACAACGGGATGCACATCTTTTCCCGAGGCATCCGGCGCGGTGTCAAGATGAGCAATAAATCCGATCTTCGGGGCATTTTCACAGCCTTTTGTTGCGGGAATATGTCCCATGACATAACAGTTCTCATTAACGGCTGCATCTTCTATCCCCAGATCTTTCATCTCGCAGACAAGAAGATTTGCCAGGTCAAACTGCCTGTCTGTTGAGGGAACCTTTTCTGCATTTTCATCGCTTGTAGTATGGACAGCGACATATTTTAATAATCTTTCGTATGCTTTCATATTACACTCCAAAAATCCCCGGAACCTTCCGGGGATTGATTTATCAGTTAAATTTGAAAATCTTCTGTGCTATCTTGTAGCACTCAACGGATACTTTTCTTCCGCCCTTACCGGGAAGGTTCATGGCATTTCCCGGAAGTCCCGCTCTTAAATATGCCCACAGATGCTTGTCGCGCTCCTTAATATAAGCCCAGAGCTTTGCTTTTTCAAGAAGGCTGTCTTTCGTGTTTTTCTTGATAAGAAGGATTGAGGAGATGGTGGTGATTATCTCGAGATAATTTCTCATATACTTATATCTCTTCTTATCCTTCAGAGCTTTATTTTTATTATCAACAAGATAATCAATCATCAGATAATTGACCCGAAGCTGCTGGTCAATTCTTGAGATCATGATCTCTTCATTAACGGACTGGTCGCCTCTTCCGATATAGTATCTGTAAAAATTAACATCCAGATAATACATCTTCTCCACATGGAGAAGGGGCTCATAGACATAGATATTATCAACATAAAATGTATGCTCAGGAAGTGTCATTCCCGAGTCTCTTAAAACCTGGGTCCTGTAGATAGCGGAATGCATCAGGATATAGTGGCCTTTTGAAAAATGATGGCAGTCGCTCCAGGTAAATATCTCATCCTGAGGGAACATCCTGCGGTAATGGATAACCTTCTTGTGCTTCTCTCCCTCTTTCTCATATACATAGTTACTGATGAGAAGATCCACCTTCTCACCGCACATGACCAGCTCTTTAAGTTTTCCCAAAATCTTGGCATATGCACTCTTTTTTACCCAGTCATCGGAATCAACCACCTTGAAGAAAAGTCCTGTGGCATTCTGGATACCGGTGTTGACCGCACCTCCGTGTCCTTTATTTGGCTGGTCTATGGCACGTACGATTCCGGGATACTTCTTCTCATACTCCTTTGCGATCTCAAGGGTATTATCCTTGGTTGATCCGTCGTTTATAACAAGGATCTCCACATCATCTCCTCCCGGAAGAAGGGATTCGATGGCTTTCGACATATATGCCGCGGAATTATAACATGGAATTGCGATACTGAGTAATTTCATAAAAAAGGCCTTTCGTAACAAGGATTTAAATATAACCTAAGTGAAGATTTATCTGCCCTCACCGGCATTTGTCAATTTTCATCTGACTGGGATCCGCCGAGACTCCCTCCCTTATAGGGAACTCTCGCCGAAGGAACCTCCTCGGCTGCGGGATCTGTATGTACGGATTGGTCATCAAAAAAAATCTGTGCACCGAATGCTTTAAGGATCTCTTTTTTCTCAACTCCTCCCAGGAAAAATGCCTCATCAAGACGGACATTCCAGCTCCTTAATGTCTTAATGACTCTTTCATGGGCAGGTGCGGAACGGCTGGTAACAAGTGCAGTCCTTATGGGACATTCATCGGGACCGTACTGATTCCTGATCCATGTCAGTTTTTTCAGGAAGCCTGCAAAAGGTCCTTCTCCAAGGGGATCGTCGGCATTTTCTTCTTCGTTCTGTTCAAATGCCTCAAGGCCTTTTTCCTTGTAGATAGCTTCGGATGAATCATCAAACAAAACCGCATCTCCATCGAAAGCGATCCTGATGGATCCGTCTGTGGCTCCCGTATATGTGTGGTCGGTAAGGATCACACCGGCAGCAAACCCTCCGTTTATAGCATTCTGAACATCATCATAATATGCAGAAAGGAAAAGGTCAGTCTTGAATCCCTGAAGATAAGGGGACAAGGAAGATCCGCTTACAAGCGCGGCTCTTGTGATCTTCAGTCCGTAATGCTTAATGGAATTGAAAACTCTCAGTGACGTATTGGTTGAGTTTCTTGACATGATGATAACTTCAACCAAAGGGTTTTCGGGATCCTTGTCATTGAGTGCAAGAAGACTCTTGATCAGCGAAAAACCGGGACCCGGAGCAAGAACATCCTTCTCATGCTCAAACTGATAGGACTGGTAAGCATCAAGACCCTCTTTTTCAAATATTTCATTTTCCTTTGTAAGGTCAAAAAGAGCTCTGGACGAAACTCCTATGACCATTTTATCCTCAAGCTGATATGACATACGGATCCTCCGGTATTACCTGATGATCTTTATTTTCTTAATCTGTTGCCTTCGTATTTTCCCATGATAATAAGGGAATCACGGAGGGATAAATACTTCTGCCTGATATCACCTTCGGGAAGCTCCACGCCGCAGGCAGTGGACATTATAACAAGCATATCATCTGTCAGTCTGTGATTAAGGGATGCAAGAATATTGAGCCTGTCATGTGCCGTCTTGGCATCAAGGAACTCCTCAACTTCCGGATCGAGCTTATCTCCAAGAGGATCTGATGCAAAGCTGGAAACCTTTTTATCATCATTTGCAGGACCCGCCTTGGCCTCATCTTCCGTAACCTTAACAAATCTCATATCCTGCTTCGCATCAGGGTATTTCACCGTATCAACGGGGGACATGAAGCTTACCATGGGTCTGGCCCACACCTTGGAGGGATCCTCTTCCGACCTGTAGATCACCATTCCCTCTTCAGTCTCTGTATGCTGGGCTATCGCTACTATTTTGTACAGACCGCCTTTAAAATGTCTGTAAAGTTCACCTTCAACAGGCTGAGCCATAAAAAACTCCTTATCCGGCCGCTTTCTGCGACCTTAGGGTTATTGCGGATAATTTACATCAGCCCTATAAGTATAACGCATACGCGGTAAAAAAACAAAAACGGTTTATCTGATGATACTGATACGGATCGTGCATCTGTCATCTGCAAATCCAAGATCTGACAGGTTCTTAATGATCTCGTTTTTTTCCTCGTCGCTTATGCCGTTAAGCCTTCTGTGATGGATCTTAAGTGTATAGATCCTGTTAAGATTCTCATCAGTTGTGTGGGTCAGGCTGACACCGGGGTTAGAGTAACCTGATTCGTTAAGATAAGCTCTTGACGAAACAACAAACTCATTTTCAAGGGGCGCATAAAAATCGTTGAGCTTTGAATTGTCATCCGTTCCGAGGCCGTTAGCCGTTATGGTAAAAATGAAGAAAGCCGCCGAAACGAGAATTATTGTTACGATACCAAGTACTAAAAAATCCTTTCTGAGTAACTTTTTTAAATTTGCCATCAGGCTTATCTTTACCATGTTCATATCTCTCCTCCTGCCGTACGTCCGGCCGCTTTAACCTCTTTACACTTAA
>ONTX01000001.1 GCA_900320825.1 uncultured Lachnospiraceae bacterium
ATACCCGAATGTTCAAGGACATCCAGAGGTGTTGCGATCGTAAATCTTCTTCAGCTTGAGCCCGGAGAAAAGGTCAGTGCCATCATTCCCATCTGGGGATTTGAAGAAGGAAAGAATCTTTTCATTGCCACTAAGAATGGTACGGTTAAAAAACTCAAGATGGATGACCTGATGAATGTCAGAAAGAGCGGACTCAGAGCCATCACACTTGTTGAAGGAAATGAACTTATCGATGTAAAGATAACAGATGCTGATTCAGAGATCCTTCTTGCAACAAGACAGGGTATGTGCATAAGATTCAGGGAAGAAGAAGTACGTACCACAGGAAGAGGAAGTATCGGTGTCATCGGTATGAACCTTTCCGATGGTGATGAAGTGGTTGCAATGCAGCTTGCATCCCAGGGTAAGTATCTTACATTCATTTCCGAAAAAGGAATGGGTAAGAGAACCGATATTGATGAGTTTAACGGCCAGCACAGAGCCGGTAAGGGTGTCAAGTGCTACAAGATCACTGACAAGACAGGAGATCTTCTTGCCGCGAAGGCTGTCAAGGGTGACGAAGAACTCATCATGATAACCGACGGCGGACAGATGATAAGGATCCGTATTGATGATATCAGTGTCCTGAGCCGTATCACTTCAGGTGTTAAACTCATGAATCTTTCCGGAAACGAAAAGATCGCAAATGTAGCAAAAGTAAGAGACAGACTTTCCAACGGTGAAAAGGAATTCTCATCACTTGAGGAAGGTGAAAAAGCCATGGACGAAGAAAGTGAGAACATGGCCGAAAACATAGAAATTTCCGAAGACGACGAAGAGGTAACGCTTCCCGTTGAAGAAAATGACGAGGAAGAGTAACAACTAAAATGGACTACACAATACTTAGAGATCTTGCCATCATAATCATTTTTGCAAAGTTTTTCGGTTTACTTGCAAGAAGGGTAAAGGCACCACAGGTTGTCGGTGAGATCGTAGCGGGTCTTTTGATCGGACCCAGCATACTTAATTTTGTTAACCAGACAGAGTTCATAAGCCAGCTGGCAGAGATCGGAGTCATTCTGCTTATGTTCTCAGCCGGACTTGAAACAAATCTAAATGATCTTTTAAAAACCGGATTCAAAGCTTTCCTTATTGCGGTTGCAGGCGTAACGGTTCCTCTTATCGGGGGTACGATCCTTTACATGTGCTTCCACGGCTTCAGCGCCGTGGGAACGGAAGAGTTTTACTCAGCACTTTTTATCGGTGTTATCCTGACAGCAACCAGCGTCAGCATTACAGTTCAGACACTCAGGGAAATGGGTAAGCTGAAGGGTGAAGTCGGAACCACCATAATGAGTGCCGCGATAATAGACGATGTCATAGGAATCATTGTCCTTACCTTTGTCATTGGATTTAAAAATCCCGATTCAAATCCCGGAAAAGTAATACTCAGTACATTGCTTTTCTTTGCATGTGCAGTGATCATCGGATGGATCATATACAAGATATTTAAGATGGCGGATATGAAATATCCCCACACAAGACGTATTCCCATCATGGGTCTTGCACTTTGCTTTTGCCTTGCATATGTTGCGGAGACATATTTTGGAATAGCCGATATTACAGGAGCATATGTTGCGGGCGTAGTTCTCTGTTCCATCAACGATTCCGGATACATTGCCGAGAAGATGGACACCAATTCATACATGCTGTTTGGACCTGTATTTTTTGCATCCATCGGATTAAAGACAAATATAACCCAGATAGACGGAAATCTGATTCTTTTCTGTATCGGTTTTGTACTGGTGGGACTTATCTGCAAGATCATAGGATGCGGACTTATGGGAAGACTTTGCAGATTTTCATGGCCTGACAGTCTGAAGATAGGTGTTGGAATGATGACCAGGGGAGAAGTTGCTCTTATAGTATCCCAAAAAGGATTAAGCGTCGGAATGATCGATTCCAAATATTTCACCGCTGTTATTCTTCTTATTATAGTATCGAGCATATCGACACCAATAATCCTCAAAGCACTCTATGCATCGGATGACAGAAGGCTTGCAAAGGCTAATGCATAAAGGAAAAAACACAAAAGCAAAAAAGATCTCAGACGCTCCCGTACTTATCAGTGATGAAAAGAGGGAGCGTTTTCATAATGCTCTTTTGAAAGTTACCAGTGACAGGGAAAGACCCACGATAGGAACCCTGTCCGAAAAAACCATTCATGCAGTGATAAAGCTTTACACGGAGCCGGATGAAGACAGACATGAGATTCCCATAGGAACTCATGTTGCCGATATTTTTTCCGATGAAACGATATATGAGATACAGACACGGAATCTGAAAAAACTGGGCGAAAAACTGGATGATTATCTGAAGTGCTACAACGTTACCATTGTTCATCCTGTGATCAGAAAGAAAAAAATATACTGGATCGATCCGGACACAGGAGAGATGACGGTACCGAAAAGACCATCACCCCACACAGGCTCTTTTGAAAGTGCGGTTGAAGAATTATACGGAATAAAAGACCATATAGGAGATCCACGCCTGAAGGTAAGACTGATCCTTATAGATGCGGATGAATTCAGGATAAAGGACGGATACGGAAAAGACAATAAAAAGTACGGCAAATGGCTGGACAAGGTTCCAACCGATATTATAGAAGAGAAAGAATTCGAAAGACCTGAAGACTACCTCCAGCTATTACCGGAAAGCATTCCCGAAGAATTCACCGTAAAAGATGCTGTGGAATGCGGTATGAGTGCAAAGTACGCAGGACTGGTCATTGCTTTTTTATATAGGATAAACGTGATAGATAAGATCGGAAAAAGAGGAAGAGCTTATCTATACAGACTTAAATACTGAAAAAAGAAACAGTGGGCCGCAAAAGCAGCCCACTGTATTTATTATATTTCATCAACGTCAGCCGGCTGAAGTGAAAAAATGAATTCGCTTCCTTCACCCGGAGTTGAGATAACATTGATATTTTCTTCGTGAGCCGTAAGGATCTCCTTTACTATTGAAAGACCCAGACCGGTTCCTTTTTTATCCTTACCTCTGGAGGCATCGGATTTATAGAATCTGTTGAAGATCATTCCTATGTCTTCGGGAGGTATTCCGATACCTGAATCCTTTACGGATACATAGATCTTATTTTTCTTCTCGGCAGTTTCAATTTTGATAACCGAATCATGGTGTGAGAATTTTATCGCATTATCCGTGAGATTATAAAGAATTTGCTCGATCCTGCCCTTATCCGCATGGACCATGAGTTCATCACCCATAAGCACAAGTTCGATGGCAATTGATTTCTTTTTACATGTGCCCTCAAAGGTTTCAGCTACTTTTCTTATACTGTCGTTGATATCAAAATCTGACAGATCAAGATGCATTCCCCTGGTATTGAGATTATTAAGTGAAAGAAGGCCGTTAGTGAGTTTTGTAAGACGGTCCGTTTCATTAAGCACTATTCCCAGATACTTTTCATGCATTTCGGGGGGAATAGTCCCGTCAAGCATTGCTTCCAGATAACCTTTTATGGAAGTCAGCGGAGATCGGAAATCGTGAGAAACGTTAGCTATGAATTTTTTCTGCTCATCCTCGGAGTCTGCGATCTTTCCGGCCATATAGTTAAGCGATGCCGCCAGATAACCCATCTCGTCACGGCTTTCGACATTAACTTCATAATGGAAATTACCGTCCGCGTACTGTTCGGCACCCTTGGTGATCTTCTTAAGGGGAAGGTAAATAAGTCTTGCAAAAAATATGAGAATAATAAGTGAGAGCAGGAAGATTATCACAAGGGATATATATGTGATGTTAAGAAGAGCATTGCAGTCCTTCTCTATATCATCCATGGAAACATGGATCGTTACATAACCTTTTGTAAGATAGTCGGAAGTAATGGGAGAGATAACGGAAAGAACTTCCTCATCAAAAGTACCGAAAAAATCACCCGTAAGATAATATGAAGCTCCGGATGTTGAAGGATCAAAATTCGGGATAAAGGAAGAAGTGTCGTTGGGCCCGATGTCCTGTGCGGTATCGAGGATAATGTAACCGCCGTTGGAGATGATCCTGATATCGGCATCCATATATACGCTGAGTGCATCAAGCTGAAGTGAGACGGTTTCAAAACTTGCTTTTGATGAATAAAGGCCTTCGGCATATGTCCTGGATATAAGAGATGCTTCGGAATAAAGACTCTGTGCTGTTTTTGAGATCAGATAATCTCTCGTGATCCTGGGCACAAAAAGAGTAACGGCCAAAAAAGAAAAGACGCCGAAGATAAAATATGCGAGTAAAAATTTCGGATAAAGAGTATGTCTCATAAAGTTTCGAATTTATAGCCTTTTCCCCAGATAGTGGAGATACGCCATTTTTCATGGTCACCTATTTTTTCACGGATCCTTTTGATGTGAACATCAACTGTCCTTGTATCACCGCTGTACTCATATCCCCATATACGGTCAAGGAGCTGTTCCCTTGTATATACCCTGTTGGGAGCCTTGGCAAGGAAATAAAGAAGTTCCAGTTCCTTGGGAGGCATTTCGATGGAATTGCCCTTATAATTAACCGAATAATTCGTAAGGTTGATGATAAGATCGGGATAGGTAACGGCTTCTACATCGGTATCAGCCATAGCCTGAGGGCTGCCTGCGGAAACTGTGGATCGTCTGAGCACTGCTTTTACCCTTGCAACAAGTTCCTTTGAATCAAAAGGCTTTTCAATATAGTCATCCGCCCCCAGCTGGAGACCCAGTACTTTATCAAAAGTTTCACCCTTGGCCGAGAGCATGATCACAGGCAGATTGGATTTTAGTCTGATCTGTCTGCATACCTCATATCCGTCTATTCCCGGAAGCATTATATCCAGAAGTACCAGATCCGGATCAAAAGAAGAAAGATTAGAGAGAGCATCCTCTCCGTCACCGCAGATAAGAGTCTCGTAGCATTCTTTGACAAGATATAAAGAGATGAGCTCTGCAATATTATTATCATCGTCTACGATCATGATCTTTTGTTTGTCCGCCATAACAATTCCCCTCTATTTAAAATTCACAACAGTAACCCCGGCGTCTCCCTCGCCGTATTCACCGAGCCTGAAACTTTCAATATTTTTCTGTTTGCGCAGATAAGCGTGAACCGCATTTCTTAACGCACCTGTTCCTTTTCCGTGAACGATCCTTACAGGTGATATGTGAGCAACATATGCATCGTCCAGGTATTTTGAAACCGCGGATACGGCTTCATCTGTGGTCATTCCCAGAAGATTGATCTCAGGTGATACCGACATTGATTTGGACATAAGAACACTTCCCATGGAAGTATGTGACTGCTTGCTGTCTTCGGGTATGACATTATGATCTATCTTAAGGTCTGAGATTTTAACCTGCATTCTCATGGAACCGCACATAACAAAGAGTTCACCCTTTTCGTCGGGTTCGGACATGACAGTTCCCTTCATGCCGAGAGAGGGAATGGTAACGGCAGTTCCCTTTGTGAGCTTTGACGCATCGGTTTTCGATTCCGTCTTTTTAGCTTTGGGCGCCTTCACGCTTTCATTATCAAGGGAATTGATCTTTTCTCTTAATTCACTGCGGTTTTTTTCAAGTTCGGACATTCCGCTGTTAATGCCGGCTTTTTGCATATTGCGGATCGTTTTATCTGCAAACTCTTTTGCATCTTCAAGGATCCTGGATGCTTCTTCATTAGCCTTTCTCAGTATTGAGGCTTTCTGTTCGTCAATCTTTACATTTTTATTATGAAGCTGATCCTGAAGTGTTTTGATCCTTGCTTTGTACTCAGCTATTTCTTTCCTGTCGTTTTCGGATTCTATCCTCGATCTTTCAAGACCCATGATGACATCTTCAAAAGACTCTGCGTCAGTGGAAATATGCTCCCTGGCCTTTTCTATTATGTCGGAGGGAAGACCCAGTTTCGAAGATATGGCAAAAGCGTTACTCTTGCCCGGGACACCGATAAGCAGTCTGTACGTGGGGCTGAGGGTCTCCACATCAAATTCACAGCTGGCATTTTCCACCTTGTCGGTTTTGAGTGCATATAATTTGATCTCGGTATAGTGGGTTGTCGCAATGGTCCTGATGCCCTGTTCATGCATATGATCAAGAATCGAGACCGCAAGAGCGGCACCTTCGGAAGGATCGGTACCTGCACCAAGCTCATCAAAAAGACAGAGACTGTGACGATCCGCGTTCCCCAGTAT
>ONTX01000043.1 GCA_900320825.1 uncultured Lachnospiraceae bacterium
AGAGCTCCTTGCGCCTGCAGGCAGCAAGGAGTCTTTTTATGCTGCAATGAATGCCGGAGCTGATGCTGTTTACATGGCTGCAAACAAATTCGGTGCAAGAGCATATGCGGATAATTTTTCTGTCGATGATATTTTTGAATGTTCTGATTACGCACATGTCTTCGGTAAAAGGATTTATCTTACGGTAAATACTCTGGTTAAGGATGATGAATTTGTTGAGCTTTCGTCAATGCTGGAAAATGGCATCTTTGATGCATCTGACGGACTGATAATTCAGGATCTTGGTGTTGCCGATTTTATCAGAAAAAACGCACCTCACATTCCGATTCATGCAAGTACCCAAATGTCCGTAACCGGCCCTGATGCTGTCAGTTTTCTTCTTGATCACGGTTTTTCCCGCATCGTACCTGCCAGAGAACTTTCCCTTGAACAGATAAAGGATATATATGATAAAACAGGTGCGGACATTGAATGCTTTATTCACGGATCAATGTGCTATTCATATTCCGGTGCATGCCTGTTTTCATCTGTGCTGGGCGGCAGAAGCGGTAACAGGGGAAGATGCGCACAGCCCTGCAGACTGCCTTATTCTTTAAAAGGAAGTGATGAAAAAGACAGATACCCTTTGAGTCTCAAGGATATGTGTACCTTAAATATTTTACCCGGGATAATAAATAGCGGTGCCATGTCCCTTAAGGTTGAAGGCAGGATGAAGCCTCCTGCATATGTATACGGCGTTATAAGTGTTTACAGAAAATATCTTGATCTTTTATATTCCGGAAAAGAATATATCGTTGATAAAAAAGATCTTGAGATTCTATCATCCCTTTATGTAAGGGGTGATTTTTCCGAAGGATATTATGCTCAGCATAATTCCAGAGACATGATCACTTTTTCTATTCACGGATATAACCAGGACCGTGATGAAAAAAAGGAGAGCAGCAAAGATAATAATGAAAACGAAATTCTGCTTCCTCGCATCAAAGTCAGATTTAAAGCGGATTTCATAGAAGGACAAAACGCAAAGATAAAAGCCGTCGCAAAAAATCATTCAGGCGAAGAAGTATCCGTAATTTCAACGGGAGATATTGTTGAAAAGGCTTTGAAGTCATCAATAAAAAGAGAAGATATTGTTAAATCCCTTAAAAAGCTCGGTAATACGGTATTTGAAACAAGTGATGATCTGATAGATGTAAATATTTCAGAAAATATATTTTACTCACTAAAAGGTATTAATGAACTCAGGCGAAATGCCTTAGATGATCTTAAAAACAGGATCAAAGTTCATACCACAATAAATAACGATAGTTTTTCTTGCAACACAGTAAAAAACTGTGAAAAACATTATTACAAAAATGTTACAGATTCCGTTATTCCTTCGAATTCCCTTCTTATAAGCAGTGTTGAGCAGGCAAGAGCACTTGCATATTTTTGTGATCATGAAGGACAGGAAAATCTCAAAAAAGTATATATAAGCGAAGATATACTAGATATAGATATTCTTGAAATGTTAAAACCTCTAAAAAAAGACCTGGATCTTTATGCCGCATTATCATTTATAAGACAGGGAAAGGGTATTTCTGAAAACATATTCAGTTTTCTTGAACAGAAAATGATATCCGGAGTTCTTGTAAGAAACCTTCAGGATCTTTCTGTTATATCAACATTGAAAAACAGGAATGATTTCAGGCTTATTTCCGACTTTACGCTTTATGCTTTTAATAAACATTCGGCATCATTTTATGATAGAATATGTGATTGTGTAACCCTTCCGCTGGAGATGTCCTTTGCTGAAGAAAAAAGTTTGAGAGCGTGTACGAATATCAATTTTGAAAAAGTAATTTACGGACATGCTCCTCTTATGATAACCGCAAACTGTGTCAGAAAAACATTCAGATCCTGCAACAAACAGGGCGGTTATGAAACTCTTAAAGACCGTAAGGGAATTTCATTTCCGGTAAAGATCGGTTGCTTCGATTGTTCTAATGTGATTTTAAATTCAGTTCCTTTAATGCTTAAAAAAGAAGGAACAGATTCGGGATACAGGGTTGAACTTAGTCTTGAAGATTATGATAAGAGTCTGGAAGTGCTAAGATATTATTTCGGAAACGGAGCATACCCTGCATTTGAACATACGACAGGATGGCAGAGCAGACCTGTCATGTAGACGGAGCCATAAGTGGATTTAGCTTTAAAATATTACATAATTGAATTATCCAGATATATCATTACTTTTCTGATGATGATATATACAGTCTTTGCTGTTATCTGTGTTTCAACACGCAAAAAGAAACTTCTTACTTTCAGCACCTCATTTCAGAGCGTGCTGATGATACTTATTCTTTTTGTGGCTTTTTTGCATCTTACATTTGTTTCCGGTAAACAGGAATATCTCTATCTTTTTGCATTTATCACATTGTTCCTGTTTTTTATGATAACATTGGTATCGATCATTTATGACACATCTGACAGGATCTTGTTAAACAATATGTGCCTGCTGTCAGGAATAGGTCTTACCATCGTTTCAAGGCTTTCTTTTGCCAGAGCGTTCAGGCAGTATATAATCACTCTTGTTTCTTTCGCCATATGTCTTGTTATTCCTTTTCTGATAGACAGATTCAGACATTTAAGACAGCTTTTGTGGGTTTATGCGGGAACCGGTCTTTTTGCCCTATTGATCGTACTTCTGACCGGAAGCAAAACAAACGGAGCATATATAAGATTTGCAATAAGAGGCATTACTTTCCAACCTTCCGAATTCGTTAAGATACTTTATCTTTTCTTTATTGCAGCACTTTTATATAAATACAATTCATTTAAATGGATTGCAATTTCCGCATTTATTGCAGGTGCCCATGTAATTATTCTTGTGCTTTCCAAAGACCTTGGAAGTGCGCTTATTTTCTTTGTTACTTATGTATTCATCGTTGTTATGAGTACTCATAATTACTGGTATCTTGGAGCCGGTATATTCGGCCTTTTGATTTCAAGTATTGTTTCTTACAGAATGTTTGATCATATAAAAGTAAGAGTAACCGCTTTCCTTGATCCCTGGACTTATATTGATGACAAGGGATATCAGATCACACAGTCTGTATTTGCCATATCATCTGGCGGGTGGTTCGGAACCGGTCTAATGCAGGGAAGACCCTGGGATATACCTTTTGTCGATCAGGATCTTATTTTCTCTGCCGTGTGTGAAGAGTTTGGAATTGTATTTTCCATCTGCCTGCTGCTTATTTGTCTTTGCTGCTTTTGCAGGATGATGAATTTTGCATCCAGGATTGCGGATAAATTTTATCAGACGGTTGTGTATGGCATTGCTATCATGTATATTTTCCAGGTGTTTTTGACTGTGGGCGGAAGCATAAAGTTTATTCCTCTTACGGGACTTACACTTCCTCTTATCAGTTACGGCGGAAGCTCTGTTATGGCTACATATATTATGTTTTATATTGTTCAGGGTATAGTTATCAAATCAAGAAACTTTGAACTCAGGATGAATTTAGGGGCAAATGAAGAAGCAAAGTAAAAAATTAAAAAATGCATCCGAAAGGACCAAATCGAGATTTCTTATAGATATTTCCTTTGTTTTATTTGTTGCGCTCTTTTTGGTCATGATCATTTATCTGTGTGTGATCGGAAACACAAACAGGATTGCTCTTTTTGATAATTCTTATAATAATCGTCAGGAACTCCAGTATAAGAATGTAACCAGAGGAACCATCTATTCTGCTGACGGAGAAGTCCTTGCGGAAACAAAGATCGATGAGTCCGGAAACGAGATAAGGTTTTATCCATACGGGTCTACCTTTGCTCATGCTGTGGGTTATTCCACAAACGGCCGAATGGGAATAGAAGATGATGCCAATTATTATCTCATGCATTCCGGTGCGGATCTTATGGAAAGAGTCAATAACGGAATCGATAACAAAAAAGATCCCGGTTATGATGTTATAAGTACTCTTGATGTTGATCTTCAAAAGATCTGCGATGATTATCTGGGCTCATATAACGGAGCCGTTATAGTTACTGAAGCAAAAACAGGAAAGATCCTTGTCATGCTTTCACATCCTGATTTTAATCCGGGATCAATAAGAGAAGACTGGGAGAGTATCACATCAACTTCTTCAAACTCCCAGCTTTTAAACAGAGCAACCCAGGGTCTATACCCTCCCGGATCCACATTCAAGATCATAACTGCTCTTGAATACTACAGAGAGCATCCCGACAGCTGGAGAAGGTATTCCTATGTATGTAACGGAAGCATCATTCATAACGATTACAGGATAAGCTGTATTTATCAGACTGTTCACTCGGATGTGGATCTTAAGAGTTCTTTTGCAAGATCATGTAATTCATCCTTTGTAAATATAGGACTTTCTCTTGATACCGAAAAATGGGGTTCGACTTTAAACGATCTTTATTTTAATAAAAAACTTCCTACTGATCTTTTATCCGGAACTTCTTCCGCATATATCGGAACCGGTTCTACCGATTATGATATTATGCAGACATCCATCGGTCAGGGTAAAACCGTAATGACGCCTCTTCATCTGAACATGATAACCCAGGCCATTGCAAACGGCGGTGTTATGATGAAACCTTATATGATTGAAAAGATAGTGGATCATAAAGGAAATGTTATCGTTAACTATGACCCTGTCAGCGCAGGCAATGTCATTTCAAAGGATGAAGCTGATTTTCTTACAGAGCTTATGACTGCAGTAGTAGAAGGCGGAACGGGAAAAGCTCTCTTTAATGATAACTATACCTGTGCGGGAAAAACCGGAACCGCAGAATTTGCACAGGACATCAATGAATCCCATGCATGGTTCACGGCATTTGCGCCTGTGGAAGATCCCGAGATCTGTGTCACCATCATAATAGAAAAAGCGGGAACCGGCGTTGAATACGCGGTTCCCCTGGCTAAAAAGATATTCGATTCATATTTTGAAGTGGAATGACTTATCAGACCATTTTTACGATCTCGAGTTCAGGTCTTTCCGCAAGATTTAAGATCATGTTTCCCACATTCTTGAGAGTGGGTCTTGAGTAGGGATTTTTATGAATAAGCATTACTTCCCAGTCTGTTCCGTCATTTAACTGAACCATTGAACCTATCTGTGCCTCTGATATTCTCTCTATCAGGGGCATTATTATAGTTTTATCATACTTATCTATATTCTGTTCAAAGTTTCCGATTATCTGAAGAGGAGTGAAAGCGGGTCTGAATGTTCTGGGTGATGCCATAGCGATATAAGTATCGACTATGGCAAGGTATCTTGCATAGATATTGATCTTATCCCCCTTGAGATTGCAGGGATATCCGGATCCGTCCATTTTTTCATGATGCATCAAAATGCATTTTTTAATATCATCATTTAATGCGGTATCACCTTTGACTATCTGGAAGCCCATAAGAGTGTGCTGCTTTACAAGGGCAAATTCCATATCATTTAACTTGCCGGGTTTCCAGAGGATCTCATTGGGGATTTTCCATTTACCTATATCATAGTAGAATCCGCAAAGAATGAGAGTTCTCTTTTTATCTTCGGGAAGTGTGAGCCAATTTGCGAAAGCACCGCAGAGAAGAGCAGAGTTAAAGGACTGGGTATATGTCAGCTCATCCTCGTTGGGTACCATATTATAAATGAAATCAAGTAACTGTTTTTCGCTGGAGACAGCGGAATAACAGTCATCAAAGATATCTATCAGATTCTGGTTGGGGATTGAGAATTTGGTTCCCAGATATGAAAGCATTACACCTTTGTAACGTGTAAGGCAGTCATTATATTTGATCTTAAATGCCTGGAAATCTTTATCAAACTGGATACGTTCGTTGTGAGTTCTGGCATAGTCCACATCTTCCATTATGGTTACGGCATATATTTCATAATGTGACAGTTTGTCTATCACAGCCTGGGTCACTTTGGTGCCGGC
>ONTX01000292.1 GCA_900320825.1 uncultured Lachnospiraceae bacterium
GACAGATGTATCTCGGTAAACTCTCTTGAAGCGAGAGTTCCCTTCGGTGATCTTGATTTCATTAAATACTGTATGTCGATCGATCCTGAGATCAAGATGAACAAATATGGAAAAGGCAAATATCTTCTCCGCCATGCATTCGAGGGTCTCGATTACCTCCCTGATGAGATACTGATGCGTGAGAAGGCAGCCTTTTCCGATGCCGTGGGACATTCCATGGTGGATCATCTCAAAGAGTATGCGGAAGGTTATTATACGGATGAGGAATATGAAAGCCTCAGAAAGAAGTATTCCCATGCAACTCCTTTTACAAAGGAATCACTTCTGTACCGTGAGATATTCGAAAAGTACTATCCCGGTCAGTCACAGATGGTTGTTGGCTTCTGGATGCCCAACAAGGAATGGGAAGGATGTAATGTAAACGATCCTTCGGCACGTGTTCTTTCCAACTACGGAGCAAGCGGAGAATAAGATGACTAAATATATTTTTGTTACGGGCGGTGTTGTGTCCGGTCTGGGAAAAGGAATAACGGCAGCTTCGCTGGGAAGACTTCTCAAAGCAAGAGGTCTTAAGGTTGCGGCTCAGAAACTCGATCCATACATAAATGTAGATCCCGGTACCATGAGCCCCTATCAGCACGGAGAAGTCTATGTTACGGATGACGGAGCAGAGACTGACCTGGATCTGGGACACTATGAGAGATTCATCGACGAGGATCTTAACAAGTATTCAAATCTCACATCGGGAAGAGTGTACTGGAATGTGCTGAACAGGGAAAGAAGAGGTGAGTATCTCGGATCGACAGTTCAGATAATCCCCCATATAACCGATGAGATCAAAGATTTTGTTTACAGTGTGGGAAAAAAGACCGAGGCTGATGTTGTCATAACAGAGATTGGAGGAACGGTAGGTGATATCGAATCACAGCCTTTCATCGAGGCAGTCCGTCAGATATCTCTTGAAGTAGGAAGGGAGAACAGTCTCTTTATCCATGTCACCCTTGTACCTTTCCTCCACGGTTCCGAGGAGCATAAATCAAAACCTACCCAGCACTCCGTAAAGGAACTTCAGGGAATGGGAATATCTCCCAATATCCTGATACTCAGATGCGATGAACCTCTTGAGGATGATATTTTCAAGAAGATCGCACATTTTTGTAACGTAAAGGAAGACTGTGTAATAGAAAACATCACACTTCCGTTTTTGTATGAAGCCCCCCTCATGCTTGAGGATTCCGGTTTTTCAAAGATAGTCTGCAGAGAACTGGGACTTGAGCCTGCAGAGCCTGATCTTGATCACTGGAAAGAAATGGTGGAAAGGATCAAGAATCTTTCCAAGACCGTGACCATCGGCCTTGTAGGAAAATATGTACAGCTCCACGATGCATATCTGTCTGTTGCAGAGGCACTTCGACACGCCGGATATGAAAACGAAGCAAAGGTTGAGATCAAATGGATCGATTCAGAAAAGATAACTCCCGAAAATGTAGCGGAAACATTCAAAGGTATTGATGGCATCATAGTTCCCGGAGGCTTTGGCGACAGGGGAATAGAGGGTATGATCCTTTCAGCCAAATACGCAAGGACGGAAAACATCCCCTACTTCGGAATATGTCTGGGAATGCAGATAGCCTGCATCGAATATGCGAGAAACGTTCTTGGCATTGAGGATGCCAATTCCGGAGAATTTGACGAGCTCTGTGCTCATAAGGTTATAGATTTCATGCCCGGTCAGAGCGATGCCATAAATAAGGGCGGAACGCTGAGACTCGGTGCTTATCCCTGTAAGATATCGGAAGGCTCAAAACTCAGAGAGTTTTACGGAAAAGAAGAAATATCGGAACGTCATCGTCACAGATACGAATTCAATAATGATTACAAGGAAGCTTTTGAAAAGGCCGGTGCTGTCTTTGCCGGAATGTCCCCGGATGGGACTCTTTGTGAGGAAATGGAACTGACTGAAAAAGGATTTTATCTGGGGGTACAGTATCATCCCGAATTCAAGTCAAGACCCGATAAGGCTCATCCGCTTTTCAAAGGTTTCATCAGGGAGGCACTGAAAAATGTCCATTCATGAAGAATGCGGAGTATTCGGAATAACGGGAAATCTTAATGCAGATATTGCCCGGGATGTTTATCACGGTTTGTATGCCCTTCAGCACAGAGGGCAGGAAAGCTGCGGAATAGTGGTCAATGATGACGGAGTATTTGCAGTAAGCAAAGCACTCGGCCTTGTGGGTGAAGTTTTTTCGGAAGCGGAACTTTCCGCATTTCCCGCAGGATGCATGGCAATAGGTCATGTAAGATACGGAACCACAGGCGGCAATACCGTGAGTAATATCCA
>ONTX01000176.1 GCA_900320825.1 uncultured Lachnospiraceae bacterium
AGCCTTGTAAAGTCATCCATCTTCAGGCTGTCGTTGAAATTGAGCGTGACATAATCTGTCTGCAGCGTTATCGGGTTCAGTAATGTCATCGTATCAAGCCTGAGTGTATAAACAGACTCCTTTAACGTCACATTGCCTTTCTTAAGACCTGTCCCGCCGGACACACTGATCCTGAGCGCCACCACCTGATAATTATGATACTGCTTCTGCTTCTCCGGCGTTAACGAAACCGCAATATAACAGGTTCCTGCCGTAGTCAGCATATCATCATACACCTGACGGGTGAATTTTGTGTCATAATAAACTCCCCAGAACTCAAGATCCTCAAGATTCACTACTGTCTTGCCAAGACTCGCCTTCTTGAAATTCTCGTTAAGGAAATCATATCCCGACCAATCATCACTATACTTCACCTTATTACTCGAAAGAACCACCTTAAGGCTTCCCTTGTTCTTGGGATATGCGTACAATTCATCATTTGACGGATATGATCCTGTCTTTCCCGTCAGATTCTTTGCATTGGAACGTGCTACAGCCTTAACGGTAAACGGCATCATTTCGGTTCCGGCTGCATAGGCCTTTTGGAAATCCGAAACACTTATCTTATTACCCGACAGTCCGTAATACTCATAAGCGATCTGGTTTGCCGGTATCTTGACACCGCTCGGCAGTGTCGCCGTAATACCCAGGGATATGCCTTTTTTATTAAGCGGCACAAAATGTTTGTTAAAGGTAAGTTCGACATCTTTCATGTCCGCCTTCAGGATATTGAATCTGGCGATGTATTTCATGCCGGCATAATCACCCTTACCGTTTATAGTTAGCGTAGGAGGATTTTTGTCCGTCATCTTTCCGACATTCTTATTATTTCTATAGGAGACCGTATAATCTATACCCTCCCTTAACATACTGTCCCCATCCTCGGAATATATCACAAGATCTATCACCTTGGAGCCGTTACCGGTGGACTGTGTAGTAAGAAGGGGCCTTCCGGTATAGGTTACATCCGCGATCTCATTAGGTATCGCCCGCTTGGCATATGCCTTACTCTTACTGGTATACTGTTTGTTTGAGCTTGTCGTCGGATCCGGTGCGGTGATCACATCAAAATTAAACTTAAGATCAGCTGTTTTAAGCTTGAAATATTTATCCAGTTCTTCGGTAGCTCCGTCAATCTTCTCTATTTTTACCTCTGTTGCATCCACATAAATAACGGTTTTAGCGCTGATCGTGTATGGTACAAGATTATCCTGTCCGCTTGGTTTATAATAAAATCTTCCGCCATACTCCAACAGATTGACTCTTGTACCGTTTTTATCTTTGAAATAATACTCCAAATTGGCCAATTGCGAATCGTCATATACCTTCTGATTGGTTTTTCCCGTAAATCTGAGCTTCAGATCACTGCTCTTAAGCTGGGAGTTCTTGGGTCTCCTTGTCATTTCGGTTTCGGGTTCTACTTCAACCTCTTCCTGGTAGTCTGTTTTGATTTGCTGCTGTATTGATTCCTCAAAATTATAAATAGAGTTGAATACATCCTTTATGACATAGCGCATCTCCATTTTTTCAATGTTTGCTGCAGCTGATATATTGCTTTTATTATCATCGAACAGTTTTATTTTCCTGTACAATTTTGTATTTGCATTTATATTTACATTTGCTATTATTGATTTTTCCGGCTGTCCTTTATCAAAAATCACACCCTTCTCACCGTCAAGCGCATTAGGTATATCGAAAAGAAGACTTACATTTATGCTTTTAGTCCCGGAAACCAATGATTTTATATCTATATATCTGCTAAATCCCCTGTTTTCATAATCAAATGGGTACATTCCGTATATTTTGCCTTCTGTTTGATTCTCTTCAAATCTGACATCAAGCATATGAAGACCACCATCATACAATATCGGGATCAGGATTTCCGTATTTGCAGTGAACGGATCACCCGGGATCTCGTCGTTTTCATCAACAAAACCCGAATCTATCTGTTCTATCGCCACCGGTATGTATTTATTGTCAGAACCCTTAAAACCAAACCAATACTTATCGGCATAATTGACAAGCTCCCACTTCTTTACACCCTCTTTTTCTTCCCAATTTTCGCCTCTGGCAGGCAGATATCCAAGGAAATTAAACAACTTATCCGGATCGTTCTTTTTTATGAAATACGGGGCCTGCAGAATATTATCGACGTACTTATCGTCGCGCCTGATATAGTAATACGTACTTCCGGTCTCATCTTTACAGATCTTCAATGCCTCGTTCTGGATACGATGCTCAACGATCTCATCCGGAACTCTCTGCATCCGGTCCTTGTATATATCCAATAGATCATATTTATCCAAAGCTTTGGTAAATCCGGCACGGATCTCATTTAATCCATTATTATTGTCCGCTGCCATTTTACCGGCATCCTGTATTGAACAGAATGTCCCTATAAACTTTCTGTAATTTTTCAGGCTTTCACTTGTCGGCGCTATGGATCTGTAATTATCCAGATACTTTTCAACATCATTTTGGGAAAGA
>ONTX01000294.1 GCA_900320825.1 uncultured Lachnospiraceae bacterium
CTTTCCGAGGTTAAGAGTTACATTGCCGCCGCTGTAGTGACCTACCACACCGGTAACAACATTTTTCTTGCTTCCGGAGAACTGATCAAATATTGCATGTCTCTCTTCTTCACGAAGCTTCTGAAGAATAACGTTCTTGGCGCTCATTGCGGCAATACGGGTAAGTTCTCTTGACTGGATGTCTACCTGGACCACATCTCCGATCTGGGCATCCGGAGCAATGGCTCTCGCATCATCAAGTGATATCTCCAAAAGAGAGTCCATAACATCATCGGCAGTCTCAACAACTTCCTTCTCTTCGTAAACCCTGAAGTCACCGGTGTCACGATTGACCTCGGCGCGGATGTTCTTGATGTTTTCTTTTCTGCCGTACATATTTCTGCATCCTGAGACAAGTGCATTTTCGATCGCCTCGAAAATAGATTCCTTGTCAATGCCTTTTTCCTTTGCAAGCAGATTAAGACTCTCAATAAGTTCGGTGTTCATTTTCTTTTTTTCCTTTTCCTTTCTTTATAAAAGATTGTTTAAAAGTCGAGTGCAAGTTTTATCTGTGCTATATCGTCCCTGTTCCAGACTGTGACTCTTCCGGTTTCCTCATCTTTGATGGTAACCGTTTTTTCATCGAAGGATTCAAGCAATCCGGCAATGGCTTTGGATTTGACGCTGGAAGATTCATCCTCGCAGATGACCATGGATTTGTAAAAATGTATCTCTATCTCTTTACCGACAGATTTTTCCAGATGTCTGTCCTTGGTAAGTGCCCTTCCCAGTCCGGGACTGGAAACTTCGAGGATGTACTGTTCACTGATAAAATCCTCTTCATCCAGTTTCTTCTCAAAAGCCCTGCTTACATTCTCACAGTCATCAATGGTAACTCCGCCCTCCTTGTCGATATAGGCTCTGAGATATCTCTCACCGCCCTCAAGGACGTATTCCACATCGAAAATGCTGACTCCAAGGCTTTCGGTTATAGGGACAAGTATCTCTTCAGCCTTTGCGGCTATGTTTTCGGACTTTCCCATAAATGCCTCCCAACAAACAAGTAAGAGTGGCACTTGGCCACTCTTACGATCAACTACATATGATAATTTATACCCTGAAGGTTGCAATGTCAAGGAAAAAGTGGTATCCGGCGTACGCTCAGATCATTTCCTTTGCTTTTTCCACTGCCTGTATGACCTTGTCACACCACTCGTCGAATTCCGGATCTTCGACCCGGCACTCCGGATGTGACATTACATAGTTAAGTGCCATCCTTACTCCCATATCGAATCTGACATGTGTTGTCATCTCAGGAACGATACGTTTTAATTTACTGTTATCAAAAACAACGGATACGGATTTGTCTCCAAGAAGCGAGCCTGTAAAATCGTATCCGTACTTGTCTCCTGCCGCACGGAGAAAATCCGTGGATACGTGATATGCGTTAAGCTTAACTCCCAGTGCATCCGCTATGGTCTGATATATCTGATCCCATGTCAGAGTCTCATCGGATGTGATCTGAAAAGCTTCCCCGATCGCATGTCTGTTACCCATTAATCCTGTATAGCCGATGGCAAAATCCGCATTCCATGTAAGCGTCCACAGACTGCTTCCGTCTCCCTGGATGATCACGGGTTTTCCTTCGGTCATTCTTTTGATGACCTGATAAAAGCCTTTCTTTCCGTGAACGCCGAGAGGAACGTGTCTCTCATCATACGTATGACTCGGACGAACTATGGTTACAGGAAACCCTTCTTCCCTATACTTTTTCATAAGGAATTCCTCGCACGCTATCTTATCTCTTGAATACTGCCAGTAGGGATTGGCAAGTGATGTACCTTCGGTAATGATATAGCTTGATGAAGGCTTATGATATGCCGAAGCCGAACTTATATAGATATACTGCCTTGTCCTGTCTTTAAAAAGCCTGTAATCCCTTTCTACCTGTGAAACGGTAAATCCTATGAACTCACCGACACAGTCAAAAGTCATATCGCCGAGTTTTTCAGATACTTCTTTTTCATCATTGATGTCTGCGACAATATGGTTAACCCCTTCAGGGATAACGTCGGTTCTGTTTCCCCTGTTCAGAACCCAGACATCCCAGACCGGGTCTGCAGCAAGTCTCTTAACTATTGCGGTACTGATGGTTCCTGTTCCACCTATAAAAAGTGCTCTTTTTTTCATATGGTCCCCCTTCAATAACCGATCTCTTTAAGAACAGTATCTATAAGCATTGAATTCATGATTGAAAACTCAGGAGTGATATGGGGCTTTTCCCCATCAAGGATGCATCTTCCCAGCTGCTCTGCCTCAAGCTTATAATTCTGAGGAACAGATATCTTTCTTTCAGTCACCCCTTCCGATGTGATAATGCGGTAACTTGCTTCCCCTTCCTGATTGTATTCGACCTCAGACCGGATACTTCCCTTTGATCCGTGAACGTAGAGTCTGTCGAACCTGGAATTGGTATCTTCACCCAGTACCATTCCCACATTAAAAGCAGCTCTGATACCGTTTTTAAAACGAAGTACCGCGGAAGTCTGAAGATCAACACCCAGGTCGGAAAACTCACCTACAGCCTTTACATACTCAGGCTCCGAACCTGAGAGTGTAAGAAGCATGGTGGTACAATAGCATCCGAGGTCATACATGGCTCCACCGCCCAGCTCCTTATGAAGTCTGAAGTCTTCTTTATAGCACTGGGTAACGAATGCGGATTCCATATAATCAACATCACCTATGATACCGCTTTTAATATCGTTTTTAAGACTCTCCACATAAGGGCTGTGAAGATAGGCATAGGCTTCCATAAGATGCACACCGTTCTTACGCGCCTCATCATACATCTCTTCTGCTTCTGCGGCATTCATTGCAAGGGGCTTTTCGCAGAGAACATGCTTGCCTTTTCTCACTGCCTCTATCACCCATTTTTTATGTATATCATTGGGAAGAGGAATGTAGACTGCCTGAACTTCGGGATCATTAAGAAGTTCATCATAAGATGCATAAGCCTTTTCAAATCCAAACTCGTTTTTGAAACTTTCCGCCTTCTCCGGATTTCTTCCCGCTATTGCATAAAGTACCGCGTTGTCCGCAAGTTTGATACCGGGGATGGTCTGATGTTTTGCTATATTTGCCGTTCCCAGCACGCCCCATTTTACCTTGTCCATATCATGCTCCTTTCCTGACTGTTTATTTCAGATACAATTACAATATACATTCAAACAAAAAAACAGTATTCTCATTATGTGTCATAAGGATTACTGTTTTTTGCACAAGCCTATCATAACATACAAAAAGGGTGCCGCTTACGCGACACCCTTTAAAAATTTCAGTGAACGACAATTACATGCCCATTCCCATTCCGCCGCCTGCAGGCATAGGAGGCTGAGGCTCCTTGATGGTGGAAACGACGCTCTCTGTGGTAAGGAGAGTTGATGCAACGCTTGTTGCATTCTGAAGTGCTGAACGGGTAACCTTGGCGGGATCGAGGATTCCGGCTTTTACCATGTCAACATACTCTTCCTTAAGTGCATCGAATCCGATACCCTTCTTGGACTCACGAACTTTGTTAACGATAACGCTTCCGTCAAGTCCCGCATTAGCTGCGATTGTGTAAAGAGGAGCTTCAAGTGCCTTGAGGACAACTCTTGCACCGGTCTTCTCATCTCCGTCAAGTGTATCTGCAAGTTCAGCAACCTTCTTGGATGCGTGAATGTATGCAGATCCGCCGCCTGCGATGATACCCTCTTCAACAGCTGCTCTGGTAGCTGCAAGAGCATCTTCCATACGAAGTTTTGCTTCCTTCATCTCAGTCTCGGTTGCGGCACCTACTCTGATAACTGCAACTCCGCCTGCCAGCTTGGCAAGTCTCTCCTGAAGCTTTTCCTTGTCGAAATCGGAAGTGGTCTCTTCAATCTGCTTCTTGATCTGTGCGATACGTGAAGCGATCGCTTTCTTATTTCCTTCACCGTCAA
>ONTX01000094.1 GCA_900320825.1 uncultured Lachnospiraceae bacterium
CGTATTGATAAAAGATATAGGAACCGGTAAACAGCAGCTTGTTGAGATTGCCAAGGCTCTTGCAAAGCATGCAAAGCTTCTTATCCTCGACGAGCCCACATCCTCTCTTAATGAGAAGGACTCCAAAGCGCTTCTTGACCTCATGCTTGAGTTCAAAAAGCAGGGTATGACCATGATCATCATCACCCACAAGCTGAACGAGGTTGTTTACGTAGCAGATAAGATCACCGTCGTAAGAGACGGATCGACGGTCGAAACAATGGACTGCCACTCCATGGAGATCAGCGAAGACAGGATCATCAGAGGCATGGTAGGCCGTGAGATCACGGACCGTTTCCCCAAGAGAAAAGATGTTGCCATTGGCGACGTTAATCTGGAAGTTAAAGACTGGACAGTATACCATCCCGTCTACGCCGGAAGAAAAGTTGTTGACGGAGTCAACATGAATGTTAAGCAGGGCGAAGTAGTAGGTATCTACGGACTTATGGGTGCCGGCAGGACAGAACTTGCAATGAGTATATTCGGAAAATCATACGGAATCGATATATCCGGACAGCTCCTGCTCAAAGGCAAAGTGACAACTCTTAAGAATCCCCGTGAAGCCATCGATGCAAAGATTGCATACGTTACCGAGGACAGAAAGGGTAATGGACTGGTACTTTCCAATCCCATAAGAGTTAACACTTCTCTTGCAAATATGAAGGGTGTCAGCAACAAAGGTATCATCGATAAGGATAAAGAATACCAGGTTGCAGTTGAGTACAAGGATAAGCTTCGTACCAAGACCCCCTCGGTTGAGCAGAATGTTGGTAATCTTTCCGGAGGAAACCAGCAGAAGGTTCTCCTTGCAAAGTGGATGTTCGCAGATCCTGATATTCTGATCCTTGACGAGCCCACAAGAGGTATCGATGTCGGTGCAAAGTACGAGATCTACTGCATAATCAATGATCTTGTAAAAGCCGGAAAATCAGTTATCATGATCTCCTCAGAGCTTCCCGAGGTTATCGGAATGTCAGACCGTATCTACATAATGAATGAAGGAAAATTTGTCGGTGAGATGAAGTCGGAAGATGCTACTCAGGAGAACATCATGGCTTGTATCTTACAGTCAGGAAGGGGCGAATAAGTATGGATATCAAACAGACACTTGATGTATTAAAGAAATACACGATGGTATTTGCCCTGATCGCAGTTGTGATCTTTTTCCAGGCAAAAACCGGCGGAAAGATTCTTCTTCCCCAGAATATCAATAACCTTATCTCACAGAATGCATATGTGTTCGTTCTTGCGGCAGGTATGCTCCTGTGTATCCTTACAGGTGGTAACATCGACCTTGCAGTAGGATCTGTAGTCTGCTTTGTCGGCGGTATCGGTGCCGTTATGATGGACAAGGACATAAATGTCTGGGTTGCTGTTGCCGTAATGCTTATAGGCGGTCTCTTAGTCGGTCTGTGGCAGGGGTTCTGGATAGCCTATGTGAAGGTTCCGCCTTTTATCGCAACCCTGGCAGGTATGTATGCCTTCAGAGGATTGTCTAACGTAGTCATGAAGGGATTTGCCATAGGTGTCAGAAACGAGACTTTCCTGAATGTTTTCGGTGGCGGTGCGGACTGTTATGTGCCTGATTTCTTCCACGGCGAAAATCTCAATGTGACATGTATGCTGGTTGGAATCATTGTTTCGGCAGTTTTTGTCCTGGTAGTCATCACGGGAAGGCTCGGAGCCAAAAAGCACGGATATTCCATAGAGCCTCTTTACAAGGCAATTATCCGTGTGGTTATAGTCTGTGCACTTATCATTTGGATGTTCTACAAGCTTGCTAACTATAAGGGCATTCCTGCGGCACTTATCTGGATCGGTATTGTTCTTCTTGCTTACCAGTATGTTACCACCAGAGTTACAATGGGAAGATATCTTTATGCAGTCGGTGGAAACGAGAAAGCAACAAGGCTTTCGGGTGTTGATCCCAGAAAAGTATATATGTTCGCATATATCAACATGGGACTTATGGCAGGTCTTGCAGGAATACTTACCATAGCAAGAGCCGTAGGCGCTCAGCCCACATTCGGTGACGGTTATGAAATGGATGCTATTGCAGCCTGCTTTATCGGCGGTGCATCTGCATCCGGCGGAGAAGGAAATATCTTCGGAGTCATCATAGGTGCGGTTCTCATGGGTGTCATCAACATGGGAATGTCCATCATGGGTGTATCAGCCAATTACCAGAGGGTAGTCAAGGGCATAGTCGTTTTAGTTGCAATCATATTCGATGTTCTTTCGAATAAGAAGAAAAAGTAAGGGGGTTGTGTCATGGCTAAATATCTGGATACATTAAAGAAAAATGCAATGCTTATAATCCTCGTCCTGGTATATATCTTTTTTACCGTAGGAACGAAGGGCGCGATGTTTTCACCACTCAACTTTAATGCTCTTATAACCCAGAATGCATACGTATTCATTCTGGCAACCGGTATGCTGATGTGTATGCTCACAGGTGGTAACATCGATCTTTCCTGCGGATCATTTGTCTGCTTCATGGGTGCCGTCGGAGGTATCCTGATGGTAGTTAAGGAATTGCCTGCCGGAGCATCAATCGCATTAATGCTCCTTGTGGGTATTATTTACGGAAGCATCCTGGGATTCCTTGTTGCCTATGTAAATATTCCGCCCTGGATCGCAACTCTTGCAGGTTACCTTGCATTCAGAGGATGGGGAACTGCGTTACTTTCAGCAAACTCCACAACGGGAAGTATTTCACTTGCAAATAGCAAGTCCTTCCTTAAGATCTTTTCGGGAAAACTTTTTGAAACACCGATAAACCAGTTTAATACGGTTTGTTTTGTGATAGGTATCATTGCAAGCGTGATCGTAGTCGTAACCATTTTCATGGGAAGAATGAACAAGGTTAAGAAGGGCTATGAAGCGGAAAGCATGGTTTCCGTTATAGTCAAGTCGGTTCTTTCCGTAGCGGCAATAATGCTTTTTGCATACAAGCTTGCCAAGGCAGGAGGCCTTCCTGTAGTACTTGTATGGGTTGTGGCTATCGTTCTTATCTATTCCTTTATAACTGCCAAGACCAATCTCGGAAGATATTTCTATACCATAGGCGTCAACAAGGAAGCAACAGGACTTTCCGGTGTTGATACCAGATTGATCATGTTCTTTGCTTACCTTAATATGGCAGTTCTTACGGTTATCACATCATATATCGTAATTGCAAGATTCCAGGCAGCAAATGCAACTGCCGGTAACTACTACGAGATGGATGCCATTGCAGCCTGCGTTGTCGGCGGTGTTTCCGCATACGGCGGATCAGGTTCCGTTTTCGGAATGGTCATCGGTGCTACTCTTATCGGTGTCATCAACCTCGGCATGCAGCTCATGGGCGTCGATGCCGACTGGCAGAAGATCGTTAAGGGCGGAGTTCTTCTCGGAGCGGTTGTATTTGACATCCTTGCTACCAAGAAGAATGCTACAAAATAATTAAGATTATCCTAAAATGAAAAACATTTTCTGAAAAAGGACAGGGGGTCATTCCCCTGTCTTTTTTTCACCGTGTCGGATCCGGATTTTACGGATATCTTTTTTACAAATATATATTGACATAAGTAATAAGAGGTGATAACTTAAATCTTGTGGATGTTAGCACTCTTTTAAGTTGAGTGCTAACAAAAGACAGAAAGGGGTACGGATATGGAAATGGATGAAAGAAAAGCCACTATATTACAGGCTATCATCCGCAATTATCTCGAGACCGGTGAGCCTGTGGGAAGCCGGACCATTTCCAAATATACCGATCTTAACTTGAGTTCCGCTACCATCAGAAACGAGATGGCGGATCTTGAAGAGATGGGTTATATAATCCAGCCTCATACCTCTGCAGGAAGGATTCCGTCGGACAAGGGCTACAGATTCTATGTGGACACCATGATGGAAGCCAAGGACAGAGAGATATCCGAGATGAGAACTGTGCTGCTTGAGAGGCAGGATAAGCTCGAGGATATGCTTAAGGGGGTTGTAAAACTCCTTGCAAGGGATACCCAGTATGCATCCCTTATCACCTCGCCTTCGGTGAGCAGGAATAAGCTTAAATTCATCCAGCTTTCAAGGATAGATGATGAGCATATACTTGCGGTAGTCGTTAAGGAAGGAAATGTCATCAAGAACAAAGTCATTGACGTATCCGAACCTCTCAGCGAAGAGACGATGCTCAAACTCAACCTGATGCTTAACACACAGCTTTCCGGAATGAGCATGGACGACATTTCCCTTAGCATGATCACCGGACTTAAAGCCCAGGCGGGAACCCATTCAGGGGTTATTGCCGATGTCATAGACGCGGTTGCAGAATCCATTTCCGCGGATGAAGATCTTAAGTTCTATACAAGCGGAACCAACAATATCCTCAAATATCCCGAACTTTCGGACAACTCCGAAAAGGCCGGAAACCTTATCAATACATTTGAGGAGAAGGAAGGTCTTGAAGTTCTGATGGGAGGAGACCTTGATGAAACCTCCGAGACGGGAATACAGGTCCTGATCGGAAGTGAGAACAAGGTGGAAGGCATGGAGGATTGCAGCGTAGTTACCGCAACATATGACCTGGGAGACGGAATGAAGGGTACCATCGGAATTGTGGGCCCCAAGAGAATGGATTACGACAAGGTTGTCGGAACTTTAAAGTCACTTAAGAACGGACTTGATGAACTATACAAAAAAGACGGTACGAAAGGATCTGATCAGTAATGAGTGAAGAAATGACGGATAAGGTAATAAATAA
>ONTX01000180.1 GCA_900320825.1 uncultured Lachnospiraceae bacterium
CGGAGCACTGTTCAGAAACAATATGATCTATGCCATCATGGCAGGTGGAATACTCATCGCACTTCTTACAAAGGGACTCAAAAATAAAGCCGCGCTACTTGTGCTTTTTGCACTTACATTCATTTTGTTTAAAGCAGAATCCGGTGCCATCGTTAAAAGCTATAACCTCAGCAGCAACGACAAATACAGGGAGACCTTCGCAATGCCCATCATGTGCCTTGCAAGGGTCACATCCCTTCACTGGAAAGAAATGTACACACCGGATTTCGTCGGCATTCTGGAATACATCCCGCCCAATGCACTTGAAAAATATGATATCTCCGATCATCTTAACGTGAAGTTTTATTCCAACGAGGAAATGCTGAAAAAAGAAACCGGAGCGTTTCTCAGACTGTTCATTAAGTACGGCACCAAGTATCCGGCGGATTATCTGGATCAGATCGGATGGATGGTAATGGGATACTTTAACCCCCTGTATGCACATGTACTGGGCGGAACCACACCCTTTATCTACACACCCCTTGACGATGAGTTCATGCAGATAGAGCACGAAGATCTCTTGCCCATCGGTAAATCTTATTTTGAGTGGATGTATTACAATGACGGAAGATTCAGATTCCCGCTCTTTTCACTTATGTTCAGACCCATGATCTACACATGGATAACTCTTTATGCACTTGCTTACGGAATATACAGAAAAAACAGATACAAGATGTCACTTTCCCTCATACCCTTTATGTATCTGGGAACCATACTCTTAGGACCCATATGTCATTTCAGATATATGTATTTCAATATACTGTTTTTAGGATTTGAGTTGTATGTTATCATATCCGCAGAAGGAAAAATGCAGGGTGAAAACAAATGAAACTGATCATACAGATTCCATGCTATAACGAAGCCGAGACCTTAGAGATTGCACTCAACGATCTTCCCAAAGAAATCGAAGGTATCGACAAAATAGAATATCTCATAATCAACGACGGCTCGACCGATGACACCGTTAAGGTTGCCAGAGAGTGGGGCGTTGATTATATAGTAAACTTCAAGACCAATAAAGGCCTTGCAAGAGGCTTCATGGCAGGTCTTGATGCCTGCCTCAGAAACGGTGCCGATATAATCGTCAACACCGATGCTGATGACCAGTACAAGGGTGAGGATATAGAAAAACTCGTACGTCCCATCCTTGAAGGAAAGTCCGATATCGTCATCGGCGCAAGACCCATAGACAAGACTGAACATTTCAGTCCCTTAAAGAAAAAGCTACAGCACCTGGGAAGCTTCGTCGTAAGAAAAGCATCAGGTACCGATATTCCCGATGCACCCTCAGGCTTCAGGGCTTTCAGCAGGGAAGCTGCGATGCAGCTGAACGTAACAAACGAATATACCTATACTCTGGAAACCATTGTTCAGGCAGGAAGAAACAAGATCTCCATCACAAGTGTCGATATCGGAACAAATGCGGAGCTCAGACCCAGTAGGCTCTTCCATTCCATGTTCGGATATATCAAAAAGAGCATGGTCACGATCCTCAGAAGCTATATCATGTACAAGCCCTTAAAATCCTTCGGCATAATCGGAACGATTCCATTTACCGCAGGACTTATCCTGGCCATCAGATTCTGTGTATTCTTTTTTAACGGTGCCGGACAGGGACATATACAGAGCCTTATCCTTGCCAGCATGCTGATGATGATGGGATTTATGACCTGGGTCATCGGACTTCAGGCAGATATAATCGCCGCAAACAGAAAGCTGCTGGAGGATATTCAGAAGCATGTAAGAAATACGGATTATTCTGTCGGAAAAGATCCGGCCCCCCGCAGTGAGCACTCATAGGCACTACGAAGCAAGTCCTCTTTCCTCAAGACGGGGTATAAGCTTATTACGGCTCTGGTGCAGCCTCGACTTTACCGAGTTAATGCCGCATCCCTGTGCTATAGAGATTTCCTCAACGGACATGCCATCTAAGTAAAACATGCACATCGCTTCTCTCTGCTGGGCAGATAAAGCATATATCTCTTCTAATCTCCATACCACGGCCTCTCAATTTCACAATTTTGCGGATTACCGCATTTTTCTTCAATATAAACCATCCTCAACCGACCATGTAGGATGGGGTTCTGTTATGGCGCTTTACGTCATGAACAAGGTACTTTTTCCAACCTGTCTCGCACCTGTAATCAGAATGGCTGCGTATTCTTTGTTCAAATCCATGATCTTGGATTTTGGTCTCAATAGCCCCGGCATCAATCTGAATTTGTTATCTCTTTTGCAAGTTCCAGAATCTCAAAGGCATATTTTTCCTTGCCCTTTTTCAGAAGCTTCTTGTATAAAGGATAGTTAATGATGCAGATTGCAGCACCTACTATTCCA